>CAMUZD010000121.1 GCA_947165115.1 uncultured Clostridia bacterium | reverse complement strand
GACAGATGTCAGCGGTATTGATATAAAAATCAAGGATAACACGGTCAAAGAAAGCGTTCATATCCCCGTTGTGCTAAGCGAGAGCGGTCTCAAAGAGACGGTTTACAACGATTTCTATGTCGGCGAAAACTGCGATGTGCTTATCGTGGCCGGTTGCGGAATTGACAACTGCGGCAAACAGGACAGCCAGCATGACGGCGTCCACCGCTTCTTCATCGGCAAGAATTCAAAGGTCCGCTATGTTGAAAAGCATTACGGCTCGGGCGACGGCGACGGCAAGAGAATTCTCAACCCCGTAACCGAGGTATACCTTGAAGAAGGTAGCACCATGGAGATGGAAATGGTGCAGATAAAGGGCGTTGACTCAACCCGCCGCACAACCGTGGCAGAGCTTAAGAAAGATGCCAAGCTAATAGTCCGCGAGCGCCTGATGACTCACGGCGTGCAGACAGCGGAGAGCATTTATAAAGTAACCCTTGCCGAAGACGGTTCGAGCGCGGATGTTGTTTCCCGCTCCGTAGCGCGCGACAGCAGCTTCCAGAAGCTCGATCTCTGTGTTATCGGCAACGCGGAATGCAGCGGACACACCGAATGCGATTCGATTATTATGGATAACGGCAGAATCCTCGCAGTTCCCTCGCTCGAGGCAAACAGCGTTGATGCCCAGCTCGTTCACGAGGCGGCAATAGGAAAAATCGCCGGCGAACAGCTGATTAAGCTCATGACTCTCGGCCTGACCGAGCAGGAAGCCGAAGAGCAGATAATAAACGGATTCCTCAAATAACCGTATATATGAAAACTCCCGCAGGAACTTCCTGCGGGAGTTTTTGTTATCGAAAGTCTTAATTCTTTTCAACGCCCATTGTAACTTTTTCACCGTTGATATCAAGCTCGACGGAGTAGGAGCCGCCTTTGCCCGCAATCATGTCTGTTGCAAGAACATCTTTGCTGATGCCCTCTTTGTTTGCGGTGAGGATACCGGCTATCTTTTCGTTGCCGTCATAATATACCTTGATGGTATCGGTGACCTCAAAGCCCGCTTTCTTACGCATATCCTGAATCTTGGAGGTGAGTTCTCTGACGAAGCCCTCCTCGATGAGTTCGGGAGTGAGGTTGGTGTCAAGGACAACAGTTATGCCGCTGTCGCTCTCAGCCATGAAGCCCTCTTTCTGGACCGTTTCGATAAGAAGGTCCTCGGGAGCAAGAGAAATATCGGTTCCCTCGACGCTGATTGTTATCGCGCCCTCGGAATCGAGCTGAGCTTTCGCCTTTGAGCCGTCGAGCGACTGAAGGGCATTACGGATACCGCCGATAAGCTTGCCGTATTTGGGACCGAGCGTCTTGAGCTGCGGCTTGAAGGAGTATGAAACGTACGATGAGGAATCATCAACAAATTCCACGCTCTTTATATTGAGCTCTTCTTCAACTATCTTGAGGAATTCCGCGGGAAGTTCGCGCGGAACGCCGACGAACATTCTGCCGAGGGGCTGTCTGTTCTTGATATTCGCGGTGTTTCTAGCTGCTCTGCCGAGCGCGACAACATTGAGAACCTCGTCCATATAATTCTCGAGGTCCCTGTCAATCAGACTTTCGTCAGCAACGGGATAATCGCAGAGATGAATGCTCTCGGGAGCGTCGGGATCAACCGTACGCACGAGATTCTGATAAATATCCTCTGTGATGAACGGAATCATCGGAGCTGCAAGCTTGATAAAGGTTTCAAGCGCGGTATAGAGAGTCATATAGGCGTTGACTTTATCGTCATCGCCGGTCTGTTTCCAGAATCTCTCTCTGCCGCGGCGGACATACCAGTTGGAGAGCTCGTCAACAAAGGTCTGGAGAGCCTTGCCCGCCTCGGGAATCTGATAGGTATCGAGATAGCCGTCGACCGTGCCGATAAGCGTATTGAGCCTTGAAAGAAGCCATCTGTCCATTATGCCGAGCTTCGAGTAATCGAGAGTGTGCTCCTTCGGATTGAATTTATCAATATCCGCATAGAGGATATAGAAAGCGTAGGTGTTCCAGAGAGTGCCCATGAATTTGCGCTGGCCCTCGACAACAGCCTTATCGTGGAACCTGTTGGGAAGCCAGGGAGCTGAATTGGTATAGAAGTACCAGCGGATGGCATCCGCGCCGAGATTCTTCAGAGCGTCAAACGGGTCAACCGCATTGCCCTTGGATTTACTCATCTTCTGGCCGTTTTCATCCTGAACGAGGCCGAGAACGATGACATTCTCATAGGGGGATTTATCAAAGAGAAGGGTTGAAATCGCCATGAGCGAATAGAACCATCCTCTGGTCTGGTCAACCGCTTCGGAAATGAACTGAGCCGGGAACTGCTGTTCGAAGAGTTCTTTATTCTCAAACGGATAATGATGCTGAGCGAAGGGCATTGAGCCCGAATCATACCAGCAGTCGATAACCTCGGGAACTCTGTGCATTTCCTTGCCGCATTTTTCGCATTTGATTGTGACGGCATCGATATACGGGCGGTGAAGCTCGATATCATCGGGGCAGTTGTCGCTGAGTTCCTTGAGCTCGGCGATTGAGCCGATCGCGTGTCTGTGGCCGCATTCGCATTCCCAGATATTGAGCGGAGTGCCCCAGTAACGGTTGCGGGAGATACCCCAATCCTGAATATTCTTGAGCCAGTCGCCGAATCTGCCGGTGCCGATGCTCTGGGGAATCCAGTTGACGGTCTCGTTATTCTTGACAAGATTGTCTCTGACCGCTGTCATCTTGATAAACCAGCTCTCGCGGGCATAGTAAATCAGCGGAGTGTCGCAGCGCCAGCAATGCGGATATTCGTGCTCGAATTTCGGAGCGTCAAAGAGTTTGCCGTCTTTATCGAGGTCGATGAGGACATCCTTATCCGCGTCCTTGACGAATTTGCCTGCATAAGGAGTTTCTTCGGTCATATTGCCCTTGCCGTCAACAAACTGGACGAAGGGCAGATCGTATTTTCTGCCGACCTTAGCGTCGTCTTCACCGAATGCGGGAGCGATATGGACTATGCCGGTACCGTCAGTCATCGTGACATAATCGTCAACGGTAATGAAATGAGCCTTTTTGCCCTGCTTCGCGGCAGAAACGCCGGCGCACTCAAAGAGTGGCTCATATTCCATATATTCAAGGTCGGTGCCCTTGTATTCCTCGATTATCTCATAGGCCTTCACGCCGTTTTCTTCATCTGCAAGCTTACCGAGAACAGTATCGAGAAGCGCCTTCGCCATATAGTAGGTATAGCCGTCCGCCGCCTTGACCTTTACATAAGTCTCATCGGGATTTACGCACAGAGCAAGGTTTGAGGGCAGAGTCCAGGGCGTGGTAGTCCAAGCGAGGAAGTATTCGTCGGCATCCTTCTTTTTGAAACGGACAACCGCTGAGCGTTCTTTTACAAGCTTATAACCCTGAGCGACTTCGTGGGATGAGAGCGGAGTGCCGCAGCGCGGGCAGTAGGGAACAATCTTGAAGCCCTTGTAAAGCAGGCCTTTTTCCCAAATCTGCTTGAGCGACCACCACTCGGATTCGATGAAATCATTGTGATAAGTAACATAGGGATTATCCATATCGGCCCAGAAACCAACGGTGCCGGAGAAATCCTCCCACATCCCCTTATATTTCCAGACACTCTCCTTGCAGTATTTGATAAACGGCTCAAGACCGTATTCCTCAATCTGCTCCTTGCCGTTGATACCGAGCATCTTCTCAACCTCGAGTTCAACGGGCAGGCCATGGGTATCCCATCCCGCCTTACGCGGAACAAAATTGCCCTTCATCGTACGGTATCTCGGAATCATATCCTTGATAACTCTCGTGAGCACGTGGCCGATATGCGGCTTGCCGTTTGCGGTCGGCGGGCCGTCATAGAAGGTATAGGTCGGGCAGCCCTCGCGGATTTTCATGCTCTTTTCGAAGATGTCGTTTGCCTTCCAGAAATCGAGCACGTCCTTCTCGCGCTGGACAAAATCGAGATTTGCGGAAACTTTCTTATACATAAACAGATTCCTCCGTTAACAAATTACAAATCATATAGCTTCTTTATAATAAAAATATCCAAAATATTATAACAATTATTATTTATAAAATCAAGTGTTTTATGTGCCGGGTCCGTAACCGTCTGCGTTTGAGTATTTAATGACATCACTTGCGCATTTTCGCTTGACTGAAAATACGGTTTGAATTATAATGATTCTGTTAAAAAACACGGACAGAGGAGGCAGAAAATGAAAAGGATTATTTCAATTCTTACGGCGACTGTAATGCTTATGAGTTTTACGGTGTTTTCCCATTCGGAGGAAAGCGGAAACGAGCTCAGATTCAAAGACAGAAAATTCAGAATCTTAGTGCTTTCCGATACGCAGGATGACCACCATCCCGCCGCGGATATGCTCAATCTCGTTGAGCAGGCAATAAAGGAAGCGTCTCCCGATCTGATCGTATTCACCGGCGATCTGGTTGAGGACAGCCGCGCGGGCGATATCGGAATAGATGATGAGCCCTTCAGAGAAGGCGTCGCGGTCGAAAAGGACGGAGAAATCGATAAGGAAAAAACATTTGAGAATGTCAGAACTGCGGCAAAGGCGGTGCTCGATATATTTGAGGCGTCGGGTGTGCCGTTTGCGATAGTTCAGGGCAACAACGATTACAAGGTTGCAGTTTCGAATGAAGAATGGCTCGAACTTTATAACAATTATTCGAATTCGCTCACATTTGACGAGAGCGACGACGCGGGCGGCAGAATAGACTATCACCTTGAGATAAAAGGAAGCGACGGCTCGGATAAATTCAATCTCTGGATAATGGATACCGGCAAAAGCGGGATGAACGAAGACCAGATTGACTGGTATAAGAGAAAATCATCCGAAATCAGGGAAAGCAACGGCGGAGAGCCCGTACCGGCTATAGAATTCCAGCACATCCAGCCGGCGGATGTTGGAAATCTTTTCGTTGAGTGCTCCCCGTTTGACGAGGGCGCGAGAGCCAAGGGAATGAAATTCTACCGCCTCGACCCCGAAAAGGCCGCGGGATACAACTTCTTCGCCTACGCCCCCTGCGAACCGACTCCTTTATTCAAGGCGTGGAAGGAGCAGGGAGACGTTATCGGCTCATACTTCGGCCATCAGCATATCGAGGGCTTTACCGGAACCTATGACGGAATTGAGATGGGATTCAACTACGGCTCTGAAATGGCGAAGCCGGGTCCCTACGGTTACCGCCTGATAACGCTTGACGAGAATGATGTTACAAACTACGAAAACGAGATATTCACCTACGAGGGCAGCGTAAGAACCGGAAACGCACATTTTGAAAAGCAGATTGACACGCCTTATAAAGATCTCGGGAATCTTAAATACATACTCGGTATCGGAAATTTCTTCTGGAGCATGATAACCGTCCTTATTGATTTATTCGTCTGACTTTATCTTTTGACGGTTTCCCGCAATATTAAATAATTGACAATCCACCCTTTATATTTTATAATAGAGGGTGGAATTATTTTACAAGGAGTGACGGGATGAATAATGTAAAAGAACTTTATGAAATCTGGCTCAAAGGCACCGAAGGCGATGCCGATCTTCACGCGGAGCTTGAGGCGGTTTCGGATAACGAAGATGAAATCCTTGACAGATTTTACAGAAATCTCGAATTCGGCACTGCAGGTCTGCGCGGAGTTCTCGGCGCGGGCACTAACAGAATGAA
>CAMUZD010000120.1 GCA_947165115.1 uncultured Clostridia bacterium | reverse complement strand
ATCACGGTAACCTTCCCGAGTATCTTTTGCCGTTTGATTTGAGCCATTTTTCTCGCTCGAAATAATCGGGCATCACGCGGAGTATTTCATCATAGAATCTCTTTGAATGATTCATATGCTTACGGTGGCAGAGCTCGTGAACCACGACGCTGTCGAGCACCTCAAGCGGCATCTGCCTGAGCAGACAGCTGAAGCTGAGATTGCCTTCAGCCGAGCAGCTGCCCCATCTTGGTTTCGGATACCTTATAGATATTTTTCCGTAAGTGACACCGAGAAGATTCGCGTAATACTCAACCCTCTGCGGAATTATCGCCTTGGCAAATGCCGTAATCTGCGCGAGCTCCTCATCGGTATAAACGGGGAGAGGCTCGCCGTAGAGAGTCTTGTGCTTTGAGAGCGCCCTCTCAATCCATTTTTCATTGGAATTGACATATTCCTCAATCTCGCGATAGGGCATTCTCTTGGGCGCGCGGACTACAAGCTTGCCGTCCGCACGCAATTCGAGCTGAACTGTTTTTCTGTTGCTTTTTATTATATCGGGATTATATTTCATCTCTGCTCTTCTCCGCCGAAAATGCTCTTTTCGTGTTTTTTATCCTTATCAAAATAATAGACTCTGCCGCCCTCATTGCCGCAGACAACCGAATAACTGCCGTCAATAACCACAAGCGCCGCGCCGTTTTCCATTGCAAATGCAGAATACTCCCTGCCCTTCACAGCTTCGGCGAAAGAGCCCCAGTTTCCGCCCTCAAAATGCGGGCAGGCGGCATAGGGCAGAAGGCCGATGCAGTCAATCCATTCAAAAGCGCCGTCTTCACCGCAGTCGTCATATCCTTCCGCAAACCAGCACATCATTCCCGAGCTGAGACCCGAAAGTATGACTCCGCGCTCATAAGCCTTTTTCAGCGCTTTATCCGCGCCGGTGCTTCTGAAAGTATTCATCATGAATTTCAGATTTCCGCCGTCGGCATAAATGATATCTGCGGAGAGAATAGAATTCTCAATGTCAGCATAAGAAAGTGAAGCGTCGGTGAGCTTCAGAATTTCGCATTCACAACCGAGAGAGGAAAAGACGGCAATCACATCGCAGTTTTCATCGCAGTTGTCAAAGCTCGCGGTCGGCAGAAAAATGAGCTTGGGGTTTTCTTTTTCCGCCAGCGAAATTATATATTCGGCGACATTCTGCATCTCGCCGTTGTCGAATCTTCCGCCGCCGAGACCTATGATTTTACCCATATTATTTCCTTTTTTTCATGAGCAGCGCTCCGCCTATTGCGGCTCCCGCCGCGCCGAGCACTATCCCCGCTTCGCGGAAGAAGGTTTTGGTGCCTTCAATGCTGACGGGCGCCATCTCATAGAGCGTATAAGTCAGCTTTTTATCGGTTATGTCGCCGATAAGCTCAGCGAAGGTATATGTGCCTGTTTTGAATTCGCCCGATGGCTTTATATCAATATATCTCGCGCCGCGCAGCAGGCCTGGGCCGTAAGCGCTGAAGCCGCAGCTCTGGGTGAATCCCAGATACATGCCCTTATACTCCGCGAGGAAACTGTCATTATGATTATGGCCGGCAATAAGAGCGCGCATCTCACCCTTCTCGAGGAATGCCTCGACCTCGCCGCTGTTGATTTTTGAAGTTGCGGGCGATTCGCCCATGAAATCCCTGATTGAATTTACATTGTGAGGATCAAGCTTATACCATTGATTTCTGAAATTGCCGTAAGCTCTCACGCCGCCGTGCGAGAATCTGCCGACCTGCTTGAGAACTTCAAAATACTCGGGAGTCGGGATATGCTGAAAAGCGAATGACGGCAGAACTTTGCCGTATTTAGATTCAAAGGCATCGCGCGTGCTGCGATACCACTCCACCTGATTCTTATGCAGCGCTCCGAAACCGCCTGCGCCGTCTTTTGCATGGGTATCGAAAATATATATGAGAATCTTATCCTCAACGCTCAGGCAGAAGGTGCCCTCATCTCCCTGGCCGGGTCCCTCATTCCAGACGAATCCGGGCAGCGCCTTATACATTTCAAACTGCTCGGCATTGCTGATTCCGCACTGGCTGTCATGATTGCCGAAGGTTGCCGTAAAAGGAATTCCTCTTGAAGTCATCGGCTCGCAGATGGTTTTTATAACCTCATTGGTGCGCCTGCGCGTATCGGTGAATAAATCGAGAGCATAGCCCTTCACCTGGTCTCCGGTCAGCACAACGAAATCGGGCTTCGCCGCGTCAAGCACTGCGTTCATGAGCTTGAGCGTATTCGGATTCACCCGGTATTGCTCCTGAATATCCGCAAACTGCACCACGCGGAAATTGCCGGAGTTAAAAAAGAGCTCGGTATTCTGCACATTATCCCTCCCCTGATCGGATTGATATATACATATTTATTTTAACATAGAGAATGAATATTAGTCAATATTGAGAATATATATATAATACCCGCAGGGCTATAAGGGCAGCCTTGCGGGTTGAGTATATTTATTGAGTTTACTGAACGAATGCAGATTCATACATATCCGCGTAAATCTGTATTTCGTTCACCTTTTCCTCGACCGTGTCAATATGAGTAAGCACGCCTTCGCTGTATTCGCGGATGCTCTCATAATCGGTCTTTTTGCCGTTGTCGATTTTGCTCTTGAACATAGTCAGCGACGCGGCGTTTGCTTTATATACGCTGTCTTCCTGCGTGTATTCCTTTTCCTTAAGGGTTGAGCAGGTGAAAGAAACTATGTTGCCGTCTGCATCATATTCGATGAAACATCTGGATTTACTGCTCTGGATTATATATGTGCCGTCGGAGACGGTGACAAATTCGAGAAACTCGCTTTTAAGCTCCGGAGCCTGACCGTCTTCATTATAGGTGAATCTGAAGGAATCGGTTTTGGCGTCATATTCGGATTTATATGTTTCTGTCAACCCTTCGTTCATGAACTGAAGAGTATAACCGCCGTCTTCACGGCTGAAAATGACATTGCTGTTTCCGGCATCGTCTTTGAATATTTCGGAAGCATTTTCGCTTGTTACCGAATCATTTATCTTATCTGTCATCTCAAACGAGGAGACCGCAAACGGATCAAAAGAGCGCAGGATATAATTGTCATCAAGAAAGTAGGAATCGGGATTTTCGAGTTTTACGGACTGATTGTGGCTCTCCTCAAGTAGAGTGACTCTCGTTTTGAGAGATTCGAGCACAGCTCTGTAACGCTCCTTCGCCCCTTCAAAAGTCTTCTCTTCATTCGTGATAACAAGCGTGTCTTTATATATCGTTTTAGGCTCCGCGGCTCCGCAGGCTGTCAGCATAAGCATAAGCGCCGCCAGAGCGATGCAGATAAGTTTTTTCATTACGCTTCCTTGCCGGAATCGCTGAGCAGTTTCGCCAGCTCTTCCATAAAAGTATTGATATCTTTAAACTGTCTGTAAACGGATGCAAAGCGGACATAGGCAACCTCGTCGAGGTCTCTGAGCTGCTCCATGGCAAGCTCGCCGATAACCTCGCTGCTGACCTCTCTGTCGAGACCGCTCTGAAGCTGGAGCTCGATATTGTCAACTGCCTTTTCAAGCTGATCGAGGGAAACCGGTCTCTTCTCGCAGGATTTGAGCATACCGCGGAAAAGCTTGTCGCGGTCGAAAACCTGTCTCTAATGATCCTTCTTGACGACGATTACGGGCACGGTCTCAACGATTTCATAGGTTGTGAAGCGCTTGCCGCAGGAATTGCATTCCCTTCTTCTTCTGATGCGCTCGCCCTCGTCGGTCGGTCTTGAATCGATTACCTTACTGTCTTCGCATGAGCAAAACGGACATTTCATTGCAATTACCCCTTATGGAAATTATTTTGAAAGGAATTTATCTGCGAATTCCTTAACCTTGGCTTCGTAAGCGGCGGAGTCGGTCGGATAACTCTCCGCGTGGCCTGCGCCGGGAATTACGAGCAGGTCTTTATATTCGCTTGTGCAGGCGGCATAGAGCTGATGCACCATATAGGTCGGAACAAAATCATCCTTGTCACCGTGAATAAACAGAATGGGAACTTTTGCGGTCTGAACCTTGTTTATCGGATCCGCATCCCTGAAATCCCAGCCGTTGATGGCTTTATTGAAGATATTTGAGGTGTAGAGAATCGGGAAATTCGGCAGATGCATAGAATTATTGAGAATATGCTCAAACTGATCGTAAGCCGAGGTGTAGCCGCAATCCGCCACGGTGAATTTGACATTTTCGGGCAGGGAGGCGTCGCCGCTCATCATGAGAACTGTCGCGCAGCCCATCGAGACGCCCTGGAGGATAATCTCGATATCCGAGCCGAATTTCTCAAGCATCCATTCGAGCCAGCGCAGCGAATCCTTGCTCTCGTGGTAGCCGAAGCCGATATACTTGCCGTCGCTCTCGCCGGCCGCCTGATGATCGACGATAAAGAGATTCATACCCATATCGTGATAGAATTTTGCCATCAGCTTGTATTCGCCGTTGCCGGAGCTTCTGTAGCCGTGTGAGCAGAATACGAATTTCTTTGAGGGTTTATCGGCGGGGATGTATTTCGCTTTGAGGCGGAAATTGCGCTCGTTTATCATCTCGAAATACTGCTTCTCGACATTGTTATACCAGGTGATTCTCTCATCTTCCTGAGAGACATCTACATGGTCCATCTTCTGGTAAGCGGCGTTCGCAATCTTGGGATAAAGAAGTGAATCGCGGTTCATAACCTCGTTGAAGATGATATAACCTGCGCCGAAGGAAATCGCGCCCGCGGCGACAGCGGTGCCTATAACCGCTTTGGTAGCTTTATTCATGCTCATACCTCACTTATCATATCAGACATATTGTATAATCCGCTCTGTTTGCCGGTAAGCCAGACCGCGGCATTGACCGCGCCGGTGGCAAAGAGGGATTTGCTTCTTGCCGAGTGGGAGATTTTTACTATTTCATCATTTCCGGCGAAAATCACTTCGTGCTCGCCGACTATAGTTCCGCCTCTGACGGCGTGGATACCGATTTCATTCTTGCGTCTCGGCTCGCGGCGCTGAGTGCGGTCAAACGCATATTCCGTCTCTTTATCGAGCTCGCCTTTGATGGCATCGGCAATCATAAGAGCCGTGCCGCTCGGAGCGTCGATTTTGCGGTTATGATGCTGCTCGACGATTTCAATATCGAAGCTGCCGCCGAGGACTCTGGTTGCAGTTTTGGCAAGCTCAATCATAAGATTGACGCCGAGGCTCATGTTGCCGCTGAAAAAAACGGGGATGCTCTTTGCCGCTTCGTTCATCTTCGCCTTCTGCTCATCGGAGAGACCGGTGGTGCAGATAACGGCGGGCAGAGAGTTCTTAACGCAGTAATCAATCATCGGCTCAAAAACGGCGGGGTTTGAAAAATCAATGACCGCGTCGGCTTCTATGCCGCTGATTTCATCAAATGCGGGAAAAATCGGATAATCGCGCAGGGCGGAAGTATAAATATCAACGCCCGCGACGATTTCGACATTGTCATTCTGCTGGGCGCATGCCGTCACGGCTTCGCCCATCTTGCCGCTGCAGCCGCTGAGAATAATTCTTACCATGGCTTACGCACCGATAAGGCCGTGCTTCTCGAGAGTTGCTCTGAGCTTTGCCTTTGAGGGCTCGTCCATCTCGATAAGAGGCATACGGACGGGGCCTACGTTGAGACCCATCATATTCATCGCTTCCTTGACGGGAATCGGGTTAACATCGATAAACAGGGCGTTGCACAAATCAAGCCACTTGAGCTGAAGCTCGCGAGAGCCGATATAGTCGCCGTCAAGATACTTCTGAACTATTTCATGAGCTACACCGGGAACGACATTTGAAAGAACGGAGATAAC
>CAMUZD010000119.1 GCA_947165115.1 uncultured Clostridia bacterium | reverse complement strand
ATTTCACCGATTTCCTTTATCGGCTGTATTGTGCCGATTTCGTTATTGGCGGTCATTATTGTCACAAGGCAGGTGTCTTCCCTGATCGCCGCGTCGATTTCATCGGGATGTATTATTCCGTTTTCGTGAACGGGGAGGAGAGTAACTTCAAAACCGTTCTTTTCAAGTTTCTTTAATGTATGCAGAATCGCGTGATGCTCAAACGCGGAAGAGATAATGTGCATTTTGCCGTTTTTCTTACCGTTCTCGGCTGCCGAAAGCAGCGCCTGGTTGTCGGATTCGCTTCCGCCGGAGGTAAAGATAATCTCGGATGGCTCGGCATTAATTATGCCGGCGATAATACATCGCGCTTCTTCAAGTTTTTCTTTAGCTCTCTGTCCTATTGTATATAAGCTGGATGCGTTACCGTAGTATTCCTTATTATATTGTGTCATTATTTCAGCCGCCGCATCGCTCATTTTTGTTGTGGCGGCATTGTCTGCATATATGTTCATAAATTGTTATCTCCGAATATCTGTTTTTTGACATTATAATACCACTTACCTACTATGTCAATAGGTAAATCGAAAAAATCCCGGATAATTTTGAAATTATATCAATTTGCACAAGAAAACTGAACTCGAGTCTGATATTTTGGTCTTGTATATGATTTATTTTTTAAATGCAACATTTTGTGGTATTTTATTATACTTATTGTTAGAATATACAATGATATTAATATCTGTTTGTGCATGTTCAATAACTATTCATATTTTCTTTACAGTTTGTTTAAGGGACAATAATTCACATTTTGGCTTTTTGAATTGTATTTATTATGGAAGCGAAATCGGGGTGTTTATCATCGAAGATCAATTGAAAAACGCGGAAAACTATTTAGCCGCTTCATATATTGAGAGCTCTGTTGAGAAATACAGCAAGATGCTTTTCCGTCTGTGCTTTACTCTGCTTCGCGATTATGACGACGCTGAGGATGCGGTTCAGGATACTTTTATTAAGCTTATGACAAAGGCACCGCAGTTTATTAATGAAGAGCATGAAAAAGCCTGGCTTATCAGAGTGTCGACAAATATATGCAAGAATATCAATAAATTCAATATCCGCAGAAATTCTCTCTCGCTTGATGAAATCAGAGAGGTCGGAGTCAGCGAAGAGGACAGCGGAGTTTTCGATGCGATTATGTCACTTCCCTCCAAATATAAAATAGTAATGGATTTACATTATATTGAGGGATACACCGCGAGTGAGATTTCCGAAATTATGGGTATCAATGCCGACGCAGTCAGAAAGAGGATGCAGACCGGCAGAACCAAACTCAGAAAGATTATGGAGAGTGATTTGAATGACTAACAAAGAGGCTGTAAGCGAATACAGAAGAGTTATGTCTTCGGTGGATATCCCGAGCGATGTTCAGGCGAAGATAATCAATAAAACGCTTTCAAGCACATATAATTATGAGAATACCAATAAGTATCTCTCTGCCGTTGTTGCGGTTTCCGGAATAGCGGCGGTTGCTGCCGGTATCGGCACGGTGAAACTTCTGAATAAATTTCTAAAGGCCGATTGATCGGCATACCGGAGGATGTAATGAAAATCGGTCTTGATGTCGGCTCTACCACTCTCAAGTGCGTAGCGCTGAATGATAATGAAGAAATAGTATTTAAAAAATATATGAGGCATTTTTCGCAGATTACTTCAAAGTCTGCGGAGCTCCTCACCGAAATATCCGGGCAGTTTCCTGAGATTAAAGAGATTTCTCTTGTTGTTTCCGGTTCAGCCGGTATGGGGTTTGCACAGCAGCTTTCGCTCCCGTTTGTTCAGGAAGTTTACGCAACGAGAATAGCTGTCAAGAAGCTCCTGCCGGATACCGACGCGGTAATCGAACTCGGCGGCGAAGACGCGAAAATTCTTTTCTTTACGGGCGGAACCGAAGTACGTATGAACGGCTCCTGCGCCGGCGGTACAGGCGCTTTTATAGATCAGATGGCAAATCTGCTCGGAGTGGAAACCGATGAAATCAACGCTCTTGCAGAAAAGAGCGAAAAGATATATACAATCGCTTCAAGATGCGGCGTGTTTGCAAAATCCGATATTCAGCCCCTTCTCAATCAGGGGGCAAAGAAGAGCGACATAGCCGCGAGTATATTCAAAGCGGTAGTCAATCAGACTGTCGCCGGTCTGTCTCAGGGAAGACCTATTGAGGGCAATGTTGTCTATCTCGGCGGCCCGCTCTCTTTCCTGCCCGAGCTTCGCAAATCCTTTGACGAAACTCTCGGCCTCAAAGGTATCTGCCCTGATAATTCGCTTTATTATGTCGCGATGGGCGCAGCATATTCACCCGAGAGCAATTGCGTTAACATCAAAGAAATAATAGAAGAAATCGGCAATTATAAATCCGAAAGCGGTTATCTCAGCTGTCCGCCACTGTTTGCGGATAAAGATGAGTATGAGAAGTTTACTGCGCGTCACGCGAAAGAAACGGTAAAGACCGTTGAGAGGATTGAAAACGGTGAGAAGGTTTATCTCGGTATAGATGCAGGCTCAACTACGATTAAATGCGCTGTTATCAATGAAAGAGCGGAAATTGTTTTCAGCAAGTATATGTCAAACAGCGGCAATCCCGTCCCCGCCGTGCGCGATTTCCTTATTGAATTCTATGATAAATATCCGGGCTGCGCAATCGCTTATTCCGCAGTCACCGGTTACGGCGAAGAAATAATCAAAAACGCCTTCAACGCCGATATGGGCATAGTTGAAACCATCGCTCACTACACCTCCGCGAAACGCTTCAGAAGCGATGTTGACTTTATTATCGATATCGGCGGCCAGGATATAAAGTGTTTCAAAATCAGGAACGGCGTCATCGATAATATTTTCCTGAACGAAGCGTGTTCCTCGGGCTGCGGCTCGTTCCTTCAGACCTTCGCGAGCGCATGGAATTACAGCATCGCCGATTTCGCAAAAATCGGCCTGTTTGCCGATAAGCCCGTTGACCTCGGCTCAAGATGCACCGTTTTTATGAATTCCTCGGTCAAGCAGGCTCAGAAGGACGGCGCAACAATCGAAAATATTTCGGCCGGTCTTTCAATCAGCGTTATCAAAAACGCGATTTATAAAGTTATACGAGCTTCAAATGCAGATGATCTCGGAAAGAATATCGTCGTACAGGGCGGAACCTTCCTCAATGATGCGGTTCTCAGAGCGTTTGAGAAGGAGATAGGCAGAGAGGTTGTCAGACCCGATATTTCGGGGCTTATGGGCGCTTACGGCGCGGCAATCTACGCGATGGAGCATTGCAAAGGAGAATCGTCGATTCTCGGCAGGGAAGAACTTGCCGTATTTGAGCATAAAGTAAAAGCGATTACCTGCAACGGATGCTCAAACGCATGCCGTCTGACTGTGAATACCTTCAATTCAGGCAGAAAATTCATCGGCGGCAACAGATGCAGCAAACCCGTGAGCGGAACTGCGGGTAAGGTTCAGTATAATTTATATGATTATAAGAGAGAACTGCTCTCACAGTATCAGCCTGTCAAAGGAACGAGAGGCAGAATCGGAATCCCGATGGGCCTCAATATGTTTGAACTTCTGCCGTTCTGGCACACTTTCTTTACCCGTCTCGGATTTGAGGTTGTTGTATCTCCCGAATCCACGAGAAAGACTTATCTGCTCGGTCAGCATTCCATCCCGTCCGATACGGTATGTTATCCGGCGAAGCTCATGCACGGCCACATCGAATACCTGGTTAAAGAGGGGATTAAAGATATTTTCTATCCCTGTATGACCTATAATGTGGATGAGGGTCTCGGCGATAACAATTATAATTGTCCCGTTGTTGCTTACTATCCCGAAGTAATCCGCTCAAACAGCGCTTCGCTGGGCGAACTCAATCTCATCTGGGATTATGTCGGACTTCACCGCAGGGACGATTTCGTGCCGAGAATTCATAAAATCGTCTGCGAGCGTCTCGGAAAGATTTCGCTGAAAGAAACGGAGAGCGCGGTAAACGCCGCATACGCCGAATACGATGCGTATATGAACGCCGTGCGTCTTAAAGGCGACGAATATATTTCTCTTGCCAAAGAAAAGAATCTGCCCGTAATAATCCTCTGCGGCAGACCTTATCACCTTGACAGTGAGATTAACCACGGTATTGACAAGCTCATCTGCGAATGCGGAGCCGTGCTTGTCACCGAGGATTCAATCAGCGAGCATATTTCAAAATTCAACACCAATGTTCTTGACCAGTGGACCTATCATTCGCGTCTCTATGCTGCGGCGAAATATGTTGCGGAATCAAATGACAGCAGGATAAACCTCGTTCAGCTCGTCTCCTTCGGCTGCGGCACGGATGCCATCACGACCGACGAAGTCCGCTCGATTCTCGAGAGCAAGGACAGAATTTATACCCAGATTAAAATAGACGAAATAACAAATCTCGGCGCCGTCAAAATCAGGCTCCGCAGCCTGTTCGCCGCCCTGGGATTGGAGTGATTATCATGAACAGCGAAGACAGAATCGAATTCACAAAGGAAATGAGAAAGGATTATACCATTCTCATCCCGAATATGGCTCAGATTCATTTCGAGCTTCTCAACAGAGTTCTGAAGCAGCACGGCTACAAGACCGAGCTTTTGAAAACCACCGGCAGGGATATAGTGGATGACGGACTTAATACAGTTCATAACGATACCTGCTATCCTGCTCTTCTCGTTATCGGACAGCTGATTAACGCTCTCAAGAGCGGCAAATACGATCCTAATAAAACCGCGCTTCTTATTACCCAGACCGGCGGTGGATGCAGGGCGTCGAATTATATTCATCTCCTCAGAAAAGCGCTGAAAAAGACCGGGTACGGCTATGTTCCCGTAATTTCACTCAATCTCTCCGGCCTTGAAAAAAATTCGGGATTTAAATTCACTCCGGTTATGGCGATGAAATTCCTCTCCTGCCTCATTTACGGCGATCTCATAATGCTTCTCAAGAATCAGGTAAAGCCCTATGAACTCAACGAGGGCGAGACCGATTTCATGGTTGAGAAATGGATAACGAAGCTTATCGATATGTTTGATAAAAACAGGGGCTTCGGCGTAATAGCTCTTAAAACGGTTCTTCCCAAAATCACAAGGGATTTCTCGATGATAGCCGTTCGCAAAGAGGAAAAAATCAAGGTCGGCATCGTCGGCGAAATTTATGTCAAGTATTCTCCTCTCGGCAACAATAATCTTGAAGATTTTCTTCTCAGTCAGGGATGTGAGGTCAACGTTCCCGGCCTTATGGGATTTGTACTCTTCAAAACCGATAACCGTATCGAAGATATCCGCCTCTACGGCGGCAAGAAGCTTAAGAAATTCTTTATGAAACTGCTTATGAGATATATGCTTCATATAGAGAAATGCATCATCGGCGCGGTAAAATCTCACGGCGATTTTGTCGCCCCCGGTTCATATATGCATTTGCGCGAGCTTATCAAACCAGTTATGGGCTACGGTTGCAAGATGGGTGAGGGATGGCTTCTGACAGCTGAAATGATGGAACTCGCCGAGAGCGGCTACGGCAATATCGTCTGCGCTCAGCCCTTCGGCTGTCTGCCGAATCATATAGTCGGCAAAGGCATGATAAGAAAGCTGCGCGAAATCTATCCCGATTCTAATATCGTACCCATCGACTATGATCCGGGTGCGACCAAGGTCAATCAGGAAAACAGAATAAAGCTGATGCTTGCGGTCGCAAAGGAAAACGCCTGCGCTTCCGATATCAAAAAGTTTGTATCATAAGAAACCAATATTCTCTGTATTCTGTTCCTGTGTATCAATCTGTTTCTGTAACTGTATTGCTTTT
>CAMUZD010000118.1 GCA_947165115.1 uncultured Clostridia bacterium | reverse complement strand
CCAACATATCCTGCATAGGGAAGACCGCCGATGCCCGCTCTTGGAGCGACCGCAAACTCTTCTCTGACAGGCTTTACACCGATAGATTTCAGCTTTTCGGCCATATAATCATGAAATTTTCTTTCATTTGCCGTGCCGGGCAGACGGGGGCCGATTTCATTTGCCGCGTGAGTAACTATCTCAAACGCTTCATCCTGATACTTTTTGTATTCTTCGTTCATTCTTTCCCTCCGGAATTCAAAATTACAGTTTATTTTATAATATTTCATCCAAAAAAACAAGACTTTTGTATTATTTTTTTAATCGTATTGACGGAAAAGGAAAAATAATATATAATTAGACTGATAAAATATATATGAACGGAGGTGGCAGTATGAAAAAGGCGATAAGCGTATTCTTATGCGCGGTTATGGTATTTATGCTCTGCGGCGGTCTTATGACGGCCTTCACAGCGGATGACATAAAAATCGAAACCGCGAAAGCCGTTATTTCTCCCGGCGGTTTTGATGTAAAATATTATGACGGCGACGGCAACGAGCTCAAAGATGAATTCACTTATTCCAAGCCGACGCGCTCCGGCGCAAAAAGCGGGCTGCCCACTTCATACGATGCCCGTAATGCGGGCGTTATAACCTCCGTCAAAAGCCAGGGAAATACCGGCAACTGCTGGGCATATTCAACCTGCGCCGCACTTGAGGCGGACGCCGTTTCAAGAGGTTATGCAGGCGTCAACAGCGTCGATTATTCGGAGGCGCACCTTGCCTGGTTCACATTTACTCCGACCGAGGATCAGAATGACGCCACATACGGAGACTACTATATCACCGATGAACCCACGCCCTATGATACGGGAGGCAGCTGGCAGCATTCGTCCTCCGCGCTCGCCGCGCTGAACGGCCCTGCGCTTGATGCGGATTTCCCGAGCAGCGTCTATGAATTCAGTCAGATGGGTAATTATCCCGAATCGGACAGAATCAATCTCGGCGGCGGAATAATAATGAAAGGCGCGGAGAAAATACAGACATCGGATGAAGTCAAGCAGTGGATAATGAATCACGGCGCGGTTACGACTTCCGTTCCGTATTATGACCAGTTCGCGACCTCATCCACCTCATCATATTATTTTTCCTTAGGCGACAATTACGCCACAAATCATATGATTACGATAATCGGCTGGGATGACGAATATGCCGTTACCAATTTCAAATCATCCTGCTGCCCCGAAAACCCCGGCGCCTGGCTCATAAAGAACAGCTGGGGCACCTGGAGCCACAACAACGGTTATTTCTGGCTCTCCTATGAATCGGGCAGCACAGGCGAATTCTGCGGCTTTTCCGTTATGCCGAGAGGCGATATCTATAAGAGATACTGCTATACAGGCATAGGCACTCTGAATATGATGGGAACCGGAACGCAGACTACATTCGCAAATATCTACACTTCCACGGGTGCGGACAAGCTCGATGCGTTCTCTTATTATACCACAAAGACTCAGAATCTTCAGGTCACAGCAAAGGTCTATACAGGCGTATCCGCAAATAATCCGGAATCGGGCACTCTCGCTTTTTCAACCAGCACTACTGCGAGGAATACGGGTTATCATATGATAACGCTTGATAATCCTGTAAATCTTCCTCTGGGAACAAGGTTCTCGATAGTCCTGACCTATGCGAGCACAGACGGCAGTTCACCGGCTTATATGACCTGCGAGCAGCTTGACCGCGTTGACGATGACGGCCTTCATTATACGGTAGCCGCCGGGCAGAGTTTCATGAAACTCGGATCCTGGTGCGACAACACCTCTGGTCAGCTCGCGCAGTATCATCTCGGCAACAATTCCATAACCGCCTATGTTTCATGCATTGAGCATAATTATCAGACAACAGTCGTTGCTCCGACCTGCATTGACAGCGGCTATACATTCTATAAGTGCACTCAGTGCGGCGTCGAGCGCACAGGCAGTTTTACCCCCCCGAGCGGCGCTCACACATACAGCGAATGGACTACCACGGAAAGCGGCAGCAACTACTATATCGACACGCATACCTGCATAAACTGCGGCCACACCGAGTCTGAAACTCATCTGAAGGGCAATAATACAATCACGCTAAGACAGCTGATCCAGATGATATTTGACAGAATATTTGCTTTCGCAAAACGAAAAACAAAATAATATTCACAGCAAAGGCACGGTTCGTCCGTGCCTTTTATTTTTCGCTGCCATATAGATTTGTAAAATACAATCTAAAATCTATTATTTAAAAGGCACAAAAAATCCGAAAAAATTTGTAAAAAACGCTTGACAAACGGATTTCAGAGTGCTATATTGATGAAAACGAAAACCGATGAAGAAGAGTGAGTAGGTTTTATCCCCTTTATCTCAGAGAGCCGCAGGTGCTGTGATTGCGGTATAAAGAATAAATCCGAATGGACTTCCGAGGGCGAGCAGAAACGCGATGCGGAGTATGTGAGACGGAGCGGGCTTCTCCGTAAACAAAGAGCAGCATATCATCGAGTATGCGTTGAGCGGGTGTGAAAGCACCAAGCAGGGTGGCACCGCAGGAAATGATATTATTCCTGTCCCGGCAAATGTCGGGGCAGGTTTTTTGTTTGTCAACGGCTCATCGATTTCAAACAAAAGCAAATCATTCTTCAACACATACAGTCAATTAAGTTTCAGGGCATCTTACGGGATACCGGAAACTGAAAATAAAATGAAAATCAATTCAAAATCCATTACGAAAGGAAGTAACACCATGGCAAACGAAAAAATCCCTTACAAAGTATATCTTGAAGAACACGAGATGCCCAAAGCATGGTATAATGTGCGTGCAGATATGAAAAAGAAGCCCGCTCCCCTTCTCAATCCCGGCACTCTTGAGCCGATGACTGCGGAAGAGCTCGGCGTCGTATTCTGCGAAGATCTTGTTCAGCAGGAACTTGACAACGATACCGCATATTTTGAGATTCCCGAAGAAATCAGGGAATTCTACAAGATGTATCGTCCTTCACCGCTCGTCAGAGCATACTGCCTTGAGAAAAAGCTCGGCACTCCCGCAAAGATTTACTACAAATTTGAGGGCAACAACACCAGCGGCTCCCATAAGCTCAACAGCGCAATCGCTCAGGCTTATTACGCAAAGAAGCAGGGCCTCAAGGGCGTTACCACCGAGACCGGAGCAGGTCAGTGGGGCACGGCTCTTTCAATGGCATGCGCTTATCTCGATCTTGACTGCAAGGTCTATATGGTTAAGGTTTCCTATGAGCAGAAGCCCTTCCGCCGCGAAGTTATGCGC
The DNA here is from genome assembly GCA_947165115.1 of uncultured Clostridia bacterium. GTDB lineage: Bacteria > Bacillota > Clostridia > Oscillospirales > Acutalibacteraceae > CAG-177. The sequence continues at coordinate 2,547 of CAMUZD010000118.1, read as the reverse complement.
ACCTACGGCGCGAGCGTAACTCCCTCCCCCTCGGATACAACCGAAATCGGCAAGAAGATTCTCGCGGAGCATCCCGGCACCAACGGTTCTCTCGGCTGCGCCATTTCCGAAGCTGTTGAGGTCGCTGTTTCAAATCCCGGCTACCGCTATGTTCTCGGCTCCGTTCTCAATCAGGTGCTCCTTCATCAGAGCGTTATCGGCCTTGAAGCAAAAGCCGCATTTGACAAAATCGGCGTAAAGCCCGATATGATTATCGGCTGCGCAGGCGGCGGCTCCAACCTCGGCGGTCTTATCTCCCCGTTCATGGGCGAGAAGCTCAGAGGCGAAAACGATTATGAAATCATCGCAGTTGAGCCCGCAAGCTGCCCGAGCTTCACAAGAGGCGTCTATGCTTATGACTTCTGCGATACCGGCATGGTCTGCCCGCTCGCGAAGATGTATACCCTCGGCTCCGATTTCATTCCCTCTCCCAACCACGCAGGCGGCCTGCGCTATCACGGCATGAGCCCCGTTCTCTCAGAACTCTATGATCAGGGTCTCATCAAGGCAACAAGCGTTGAGCAGACAGCCGTATTTGAGGCGGCCGAGCAGTTTGCAAGATGCGAAGGCATCCTGCCCGCTCCCGAAAGCTCACATGCCATCAGAGTCGCTATCGACGAGGCGCTCAAGTGCAAGGAAACCGGCGAAGAAAAAACTATCCTCTTCGGTCTCACCGGCACCGGCTACTTCGATCTGTATGCATATCAGAAGTTCAATGACTGCCAGATGGATGACTACATCCCGACCGACGAAGAACTTGCAAAATACAGAGAGAAACTCCCGAAGGTTGACAAATAAGAAATATACAGAAAGCACGGATGAATCTCATCCGTGCTTTTTCAGTATTGAGTTTTGAAAAGCGTATTTGCGTTTTGTCTTGTTATTTCAAGTATTTCGTCCGCTGTAACGCCTTTTACCTGAGCGAGAACCTCTGCGGCATAAGGTATATAGGACGAATCGTTGCGCCTTCCTCTGAAGGGAACGGGCGTCATATAAGGGCAGTCCGTTTCAATCAGCAGTCTGTCATCGGGAACAACAGCCGCCACCTCGAGCGGCTTACGGGCGTTTTTGAACGTAACCGCGCCTCCGAGCCCAATATACATTCCGAGTTTCAGCACTTCTTTCGCCATTTCGGCGGAGCCGGAAAAACAGTGAACCACGCCCTTGGGCTTATGCTTTTTAAGCAGATTCAGCGTATCCTCGTGGGATTCCCTGTCGTGAACGATTACCGGCAGGCCGAGTTTATTCGCAAGAATAATCTGCTCCTCAAAAAATCTGAGCTGAATATCGCGGGGCGAAAAATCATAATGATAATCGAGCCCTATTTCACCGACGGCGACGCATTTCTCATCCTTGAGCATTTCTGTGAGCTTCGGCAGATAATCGCCTTTGCAGGCGGCAGCTTCATGAGGATGGATTCCGCACGCAGCGCGAATAAAAGAATAATCACGCGCGAGGGCAAGCGAAAACTCCGAGGTCGCGATATCCGTTCCGCAATTTATAACGGCACAGACACCTTTTTCCGAAAGAGAATTGAGAAGTTCTGCCCTGTCTTCGTCAAACGCCTCATCATTATAATGAGCGTGTGAATCGTAAATATCTGCCATTATCTTATCTTTGTGCCGTTTGTGATGCCGTCAACGAAGATAACCTTGATTTCTTCGCCCGCGTCGGCGGCGAGAATCATGCCCTTGCTCTCAACTCCGCAGAGTGTTGCCGGCTTGAGATTGGAAACAAGAACAACCTTCTTGCCGATAAGCTCCTCGGGCTTATAATAAAGGGCTATTCCGCTCGCGACGGTCCTGTCTTCGCCCGTACCGTCATCAAGAGTAAGCTTAAGAAGTTTTTTTGCCTTGGCAACCGGCTCGCACGCCTTGACTTCGGCAACTCTCAGATCGACTTTCGCAAAATCGTCTATACCTATTTTAGCTACGCCTTCGATTTCGTCTCTGAGCGGATTCGATGGCGCTTTATTGAGGGAAGCGAGCTCTTCAAGCTCCTTCTCGGGATCGAGACGCGGGAAGATGATATCTCCCTTGACTACGGTATAGGTCTCTTCTTTGCCGAATACTCCGCATTCCTCCCAGTCTTCCACGGGAGCTAGGCCGAGCTGAGCGCGGATTTTCACGCTTGTTTCGGGCATAAACGGAGCAACAAACACGCTTATAATTCTGATACTCTCGCAAAGATTATACATTACCTCTGCCAGACGGGCTTTGTTGCTCTCATCCTTGGCGAGCGCCCAGGGAGCAGTCTCGTCAATGTATTTATTGGTCCTTGAAATGAATTTCCAGATGCTTGTGAGCGACTCCGAGAAATTGAGTGCATCGAGATATTTCTCCGCTTCTGTCTTTGTTTCTGCGGCGAGCGCGTTGAGGTCGGCGGCAGATTCGCCGTCTTCTCTCTCCGCAGGAATTGTGCCGTCAAAGTATTTGCAAACCATCGCGACAGTTCTCGAAACAAGGTTTCCGAGGTCGTTCGCAAGGTCGGAATTGATTCTGTTGATAA
>CAMUZD010000117.1 GCA_947165115.1 uncultured Clostridia bacterium | reverse complement strand
TCGGCTGGCGCACGGCTGGAGGGGGATACCTTGCTTTTTTTTCCGTCGCTGGGGCCCGCATTTTTTTTATTTTCGCGTGCGTTCTGCAGTCGATTGACGGCATGGTTATCAAGCCGAAACTCTTCAGCGATTCTCTCGGAATCCCGGCTGTCTGGACTCTTGTTCTAATCGTTCTCGGCGGAAAAATCGCGGGTATAATCGGCATCATCCTCGCTATACCCTTTGCCGCAATGTTTGTGATTATCTATAAAGAAACAATTGAGCCGCGCCTTGAAAAACGCGCCGAAAAGCTCAATGCGGGGGCGGAGGAAACCGGCGTCGGTTTACCCGAATCTCCCGAACATCCGGAAACAGAATCCGAAGACAAATCTGCAGAATAATCAAATTAATCAATAATAAACGGGACCGCAATCGCAGTCCCGTTTTTATTTATCCTCCGTAATAAACAGATGCATCTTTGAGCTGGAAAAACATATCCTCGCCCTCATAGTATGTGTCGAAAATGCCTGTTACTACGATATTTGTTCCTTCAGGCGGGTAATCGGCAGGGTAGCTCAGCTTCTTCTTCGGAAGGAATTCTATTCCCTGCGAGCAGCAGGCTGTGGCATCCGAAATCAGGCAGGCGTAATAGTTTCTCGATTCTCCTTCATATACTGCATAAGTTCCTTTCATCTTGACCGACTTGCCTTCATAATCCTTCGGGTTCGTTACCATATCCGAAACGCGTGTATAAACCATTGTCTGGTTGAGCGTCGTCAGATCAACGGCGAAATCTTTGCCGTCGGGTATGTTTTTCGAGAAGATTCTCAGCTTTTCAACCGGCACATTCGCTTTTGCCGCAGTCGAATCCTGCACCGAAGCGGATGAGAGAATATCATCGACCGATTTGCCGTTCTGCACTGTTCCGCTTCTCGTATTCCCGGCGTTTCCGCAGGATGCGAGCGAGAAGACGAATAACAGTGCGAATATGATACAAATTGTCTTTTTCATTACTTTTTACCTCCCGAAATAGCGCCGGCAAGGGCGAACGCGGCAAACGAAACGATATCAACCGCCACTATCGTTGAGCCGACGGGTGTGCCTGCTATTACAGATATGATTATACCCGAGAGAGCGCAGACGACCGAAAGCACAGCCGAGCAGATTGTTACCGACCTGAAGCTTTTGAATACCCTCATTGCGCTCAGGGCAGGGAATATCACAAGAGCGGAAATAAGGAGCGAACCTACAAGGTTCATTGCGAGCACGATTATAACCGCTACTATCACTGCAATCAGCAGATTATAAGCTTTTGCCTTAACTCCGGTTGCAGTTGCAAAATTTTCATCAAATGTTACTGCAAAAATCTTATTATAGAAGAAGATAAATGCGGCAATTACAAGCGCAGAGAGTATGATGCATATTACGACCTCTGACTTTTTGAGGGTGAGAATAGATGTTGAGCCGAACAGTGTTGTGCAGACATCTCCGGAAAGATTGCTTGATTTTGCAAAGATATTCATCAGCAGATAGCCGATTGCAAGCGCTCCGACCGAAATCATTGCGACCGCGGCGTCGCCTTTGATTTTCGCGTTCTGACCCGTTCTGAGCAGCAGCACCGCACTGAATACCGTTATCACAAGCACAAGCGGCATATCGTCAGTCAGCTGAAGAACTGCGGCGATCGCCATCGCTCCGAAAGCAACATGCGAAAGGCCGTCTCCGATAAATGAGAAGCGTTTCAGAACCAGCGTGACTCCGAGAAGCGACGAGCAAAGAGCTATCAGAACACCGACTATCAGTGCATTCTGAACGAAGGGATACTGAAGATAAGCAAGCTTATCGGCAAGCTGTGTCATTCGGCGTCGCCTCCCTTCAGCGTAGTAAAGGCGGTTGATGATTTAATATATTCATCCTTTGAACCGAAAAAGATTTCATTACCGATATGCAGGATCTTATTCGCATACCTCAGAGCCGCTTCTAAATCGTGAGAAATCATTATTACAGTGATGCCGTCGGACTTATTGAGTGCCTCAATCAATGAATACATTTCGGCTGTCACTTTCGGGTCCAGGCCTGCAACAGGCTCATCAAGCAGAATCATTTTCTTTGCGGCGCAGAGCGCTCTTGCCAGAAGGACTCTCTGCTGCTGACCGCCCGAAAGTTCGCGGTAGCAGCGCTTTTCGAGGGATACAATATCCATTCTTTCCATATTCGAGCGTGCGAGTTCTTTGTTTTCCTTGGAATAAAACGGTTTCAGACCTCTTTCGCCCTGACAACCCGAAAGCACTATTTCCCAAACCGAAGCCGGGAAATCCCTCTGAACATCGGTCTGCTGAGGCAGATAACCTATATCCTTCTGCTTTATTCCCTCGCCTGTGATTATCTCACCGCCCAGCGGTTTCTGAAGGCCGAGAATTGTTTTCATCAGTGTGCTTTTGCCCGAGCCGTTTTCACCGACTATGCAGAGATAGTCACCCGATTCTGTTTCAAAATTTATATTGCCTGCGACCTCTTTCCCCTCATAACCGAGTGAGAGATTGCGGCAGGTAAGCAGAGCCATAACTGCACCTTCTTTTTTTGCTTATTTAAGCGCTTCTCTGAGCACCTCAAGATTGCTCTCCATAATTGAATAATATGTAACGCCGTTTTCAATATCCTGTGACTGCCTCGACTGCATTGAATCAAGAGTGAGAACGGTCTGATCGCTTCTTTTACCGCTCTTGCAATGCTTCCGTCAGAGCTTTCTATCTGCATAACAGAGCTGAGCCTGAGCTCATCCAGCTTATTTGCAAGGAACACTATCGTCTCAAAGCTCGCCTCGCTTTCCGCCGAGCAGCCGACAAACGCCGCATAGTAGTCTATTCCGTAGTCGTCGACAAGATAGCGGAAGGGGAAGCGGTCGGCAAATACAAGAGTTTTATTCTTCGCATTGTCAACAACGCTCTTATATTCTGCATCCAGCTTTTCAAGCTTGGATACATAATCGGTTGTGTTAGCCTTATAAACCTGACCGTTTTCCGAATCGATTTCGCAGATTTTTTCGCAGATTTCATTGCAGAGAATAACCGCATTCTTAAGAGACAGCCAGACGTGCTCATCATATTCCGGCTCTTCCTCGGCCTCTTCGCCGTCTTCCTCCTCGCACTGCATGCCTTCTTTGATTTCCTCCTCCTTGATTGAGGAGCCGAGAGCGTCAAGCAGATTGACGGTCAGCATATTCTCGTTTTTAGCCTGCACGAGAGTATCTTCAACCCATTCGTCGCTCTCCCCGCCGACATAGATGAATAAATCGCAATCCGAAATCTTTACTATATCGTCAACGGTCGGCTGATAGCTGTGAAGATCGACTCCGTTGTCAAGAAGTAATGTGACTTCGGCAGTTTCGGACTTTTCGCCGAGGATCTGCATAACCCAGTCATACTCTGGGAATATGGTTGTTACGATTTTTAACTTGGAATTATCTGCATTGTTTTGGGGTTTTCCGCATGAAGCAAAACACCCTGCAGCAAGTGTAAGAATTATAATAATACTTATGATTTTTTTCATTATATAACCTCCGAATTTCAGTAAAAGGGCGCAAAAATACAAGGAACCGGCATACGCCCATAAGCCCTCGTGAGAGGGCGGTTCCTTGTTATGATTCTTTTAATTCAGAAGTTTTGTTTTAAGAGAAACGGGAGTTTCGGCGGCGGTTAACAGCTTGAACGAACCGATAACTGAAATGATCCCGTAAAGAGCAAATGCTAATACTGCCGCTGCGGTGATCGTTGCGGTAAATGATTTGAAAATATTGACACACAGCGAAATGGCGCAGCAGATTTCGCAGTCCTCGCCTGGGCAGTCGTGGTCTGCTTCGGCAGCTATAAAAGCGGCGGAGGAAAGCATGGCTAGCGCAATAAGCGCCGTAACGATTATCACGGTGATTCTTCTGAACTTGGACATACTGATCCTCCTTTCGCTGTATTTGTTTATTATTTACGCCGCGGCGTTTGTCTGCTCCGCTTCTGTCTGTTCGGGCAGAGTCGCGGTTTCGTTTGTGACATCCTCTGCGGGAGCGTCGGTTTCTTCCTCGGCCGGTTCTTCGCCTTCCGCTTCGGCGGTAAGCTGTTTCCAGTGTATCTTGCAGTAGTTTTTACCGTCGATTGCAGGATATTTATCCTCGCCGATTCTCGTCTTGTTGTTGCAGTCGTATTCCACATTATAAGCGCATTTGACCTCGTCGCTCTCGGTCATCAGTTTGCCGAAGGAAAAACCAAGATCTGCAATTAACACGATTGCGAGAATAATATAAAACGCCTTGTAAATCTTGAGGTGGAATAAATCCTCAAAGCATATTTTGTCAAGCTTTTCCGATTTGGAGAAAATGTGCAGGGCAAGCTTTGAAATAAAGAATCCGCATACGCCGGCAAAAGTTCCTGCAAGCACACCCGCTATAACATCGGTGGGATAGTGGACCATAAGATATATTCTGGAGCAGGCTGTGCCGTTAACGAGCACGGGAGGAATCCAGGCAACCTTGCCTTTTTTATCGCTTGCCAGACAGAGGCAGAGCGCAACGGCGACCTCAAAAGCAGAGGTGGTATGACCTGAGGGGAAAGAATAGTCGCTTTCTGAGAGTGAGCCGACTGAAGTATACCAGCTTTTGAACTGCGCCCAGAAATCACTGAGCTGAAGGGTGTTATAGGGCCTTACCCTGAGCACCATCGGTTTGAGACAGAGATTGGTAATAATTGTTCCGATTGCAACAGCGGAGATGACAGCTATGCCGTATTTTCTCGTCTTTTTAAAGCAGCAGAGAACAACCGCCAGCACGGCAACGGGGATAATGAAATTCTCATCGCCGAGAGAAGTGAAAAGCTTCGCAACAATATTCAGAAAACCGTTCTGCATATTGCCGAAAAAAGTGAATATAGCCGTATCAAGCCCGAAAAATGTCGTGTCGAGCTTGTCGCCGAGTGTTGCGGCAAGAGGAATAAGATTAAACATACAACAACCTCGCTTGAATAATTGGTATGACTGCGGAATCATCCGCAATTCCAATTCTGTATTATATCATTATTTATTATAAAAATCAAGTTTACATATAATACACTTAACAAAGTATAATATTTGTTTTCTACTCAATAAAACAGCCCCGCTTTTCAGCGGGACTGATTATTCATACTTTACATCCGACTGTGTAGCCGTCATAAACCGCGCAGGGGATAATACCGCCGCCTGCCGAGTCTCCGATGTTGTAGATTTCCGAAAAGTCATCTTTGAGGGAATCATAGAGCGAAGTGTCGGGTTTGTCGCCGATTGCAAGTATCGCCGTATCGGCTTTTATGAAATGCTCTCTGCCGTCCTTATCTGTATATGAAACACCGCCGGCGGATATTTCTTTGACTCTGCATTCGGTAAGCGTTGTGACTTTAAGCCCTTTCAGATGACCCAGCAGAATTGATTGCGCTGTTTTGCCCGTATTTCCCGCGAGGGTATCAAGCATTTCTATTACGGTAACTTTTATGCCTTTTTCTGCAAGAAATTCGGCTGTCTCACATCCAACCGAGCCGCCGCCGATTATAACAGCGCTTTTTCCCGCTTTTCTGCCAGCGAGGATTTCTTTGGCGTTGACGGTTAGCCCTGCTCCGGGGATGGGCGGCGAGGCGGGCTTGAGTCCTGTCGCGCAAATTACAGCATCGGGCTTCATATCGAGAATATCCTGCTTAGTGATTCTTTTGCCCGTATGAAGCTTCACTCCGGAAAGCTCAATCTGCCTTTTGAGATAGGGCTTGAGTAGTGAAAAATGATCCTTGAATGGCGGTTTGTCGGCAAGATTCATCTGGCCGCCTATATCGTCCGATTCCTCAAATAAATCGACCTCAAGTC
>CAMUZD010000116.1 GCA_947165115.1 uncultured Clostridia bacterium | reverse complement strand
ACAGGATGACGGATTTGAATTTCATCGTTTTTTGCTCCTTGCTTTTTCGGGATTGCACTTATTGTATCACAAAGCGCAAAGAAAGTCAATGGTACAAAGAAAATTTGCGGTCGCGCTCGCCATCCTGTTGCGGTGCCCGAAAATCGCTGCGGGCGCATCCGCGCTGATCTTTGCGCTTTTCGACCTGCTGCCAACGTTCGCCGCAAGCGGCTCACTACGCACGATTCTCGCCGGCTGAACACCGGCGTTTCGCTACGCGAAAACGAATATGTGCCCTCCTCGCGCTCCTTGCTCCCCGCACCGCGGGCGGTCGTGCTTGTCCCCGCGCCCCCCGCAAACGGAACGTTTGCGGGGCGAAAAAAGAGCAAAACACAATTCTTTTTGATTTAATCTTTAAAATATTGAACAAATGATAAAAAAGCATAAGATACCATCGCTTGAAAAAATGCTTTGCAAAACTAAGCGGGGCATATAAGATTGAATTTTTAAGTATGTTCTTTATTGTATACATTTTGTATTAGACCTTAAGCGATAGATTTTTTCGGATATACTTTTTCTCAGTTAGATTTGAACTTTTGCGCCGGCTCCGGTAGGGGATTCCCGCCAAACCAGCAATAATGTATTGTTTTGGGTATCATAAATTCTCCATACTTAAGCGTGTAAGTATATTCTTTTTAAAAACAGATATAGCCTCGGAGACAGCAGGAATATATAAGACAGAACTTTTTGAAATCCTTTTATTTCATGTCTGCAAACCCTATATAATTGTTTTGATTCCTTAAGTAACCGATTATAGTCTTTGCTTTTAAAGTCGGATACTGACATATCCGAAACTATTACTCGCAAGCATCTGAATTCTCCGACAACAGCATAAACATAGAATTTCGTATCTTTATATCTTTCTGTTCTGCTATGTGTTGCAGACAAATAGTCTTTTGCTTTTATGCCTTTATTCTCGGCCGTGATTGAGTTTTCCCTTATTCTGTAATTGTAAAATGATTTATCGGTAAATGAAACATAATTGGTTTTTTCGCCTAAAAGATGAAGCGTTTTAATATCCTCAAACAATTCACCTACCGGAAACATTATACCGTCAAACAGCTCTTTTTTATATAGTTTATTCCACGTATAGGAGGCAACATCCTCCTTTAACAGTTCTTTCAAATAATCGTCTTTTGAAAGGCATTTATTACCATAAAAGATTGCTCTCGATTCAAGTTCAAACTTTCTGACTCCACATATTGCTTGTTCGGAGTTATAATTCTTGATAGATTTAATAAGCTCTTCATAATAATTTGATTCTATGTAATCATCGCTGTCAACGAACCCGATATAATCGCCCGTTGCAATATCCAGTCCGGCATTACGCGCGGCGGATAAGCCGCCGTTCTCCTGATGGATAACCTTTATGCGCGGGTCTTTTTCCGCGTATTCATCGCAGATTTTTCCGCAGTTATCCGGCGAGCCGTCATCAACAAGGATAATCTCAAGATTGGTATATGTCTGAGAAATGATACTGTCAAGACATAATTCAAGATATTCTTCAACTTTGTAAACCGGAACTATGACAGATATTAACTCATTATTCAATAGATAACCACTCACTTCAGATTTTTATATTTCATTATGCCGTTGACTGCATACCATATCATATAATAGGCCGATTCAATTACATTCATGCCCATATATCTGTAGGTTTTCCAGTTCATTACAGCGGACTTGAATTTATTGCCGGATTTGGAATTCCGGGAAATCCTCACGACAGTAAGAGGCTGCGTGACTGCATAAGCGGTAATTCCCGATTTCAGGATTCCTAGCCATACGGCAAAGTCCTCATGCATATCATCGCCGATTGCGTAAAAATCTGAGTATAATTCTTTACGCACCAGAGCGGAAGGATTTGCAATCAGATTCTGCTTCAGCAGTTTTTTATAGCCGATTTCTTCGGGGACTTTGAGTTCCCAGTCGAGGCTTTCGCCTTCTGAATCAATGTATTTTACGCCGGTGAAAATTACCTCTGCGTTTTTGCTTCGCTGCAATTCTATCTGCTTTTCAAGTTTTTCGGGCATCCAGGCATCGTCACTGTCAAGAATTGCAACCCATTCGCCCGAGCAGTTTTTGAGCGCCTCAAGTCTGGTAAGCGAAACGCCGAGATTCTTTTCGTTTGAGATAAGTTTAATGCGATTGTCTTTCGCTGTATAGGATTGAACGATAGATTCGGTGTTATCCTTTGAGCAATCATTGACGATAATTAATTCGAAATTCTTATATGTTTGATTCAGAACGGATTCAACAGCGAACCCGACGGTATTTTCGGCGTTGTATGCCGCCATAATTATACTTATGAGGCCGAAGTTTTCAGTTCCCATCACTCCGCCCCTTTTCTGCTCACCACTGTCAGGGCCGTTCTCAGCACGCAGAGGAAATCGAGATAGACCGAGAAATTGCGGACATAATAGTATTCGAGTTCGAGGCGCTCTCGGTAGGAGATATTCGACCTGCCGTTGCAGCCCCACCAGCCCGTGATTCCCGGCTTTACCTGCTGATAGATTTTCATGCCGCCGTGCGCTTCGAGTTCGCCGTCAACGAGCGGGCGCGGGCCGACTACGGACATATCGCCCCTAAGGACGTTTATCAGCTGCGGCAGCTCGTCTATCGAGGTTTTCCTGAGAATTCTGCCAATTTTCGTGATGCGCGGGTCGTCGGCGAGTTTCTGATTTGCTTCCCATTCAGCGCGGTATTTTTCGTCTTTGAGGAGCTCTTTGAGCTTCTCGTCGGCGTTAGGGACCATAGTGCGGAATTTATAGATTTTAATCGGCTTGCCGTTTTTGCCGATTCTGTTTTGTCTGTAAAGGATTTTTGCCCTGTCTCCGCCGAGAAGGTAGGCGAGCTTGACGGCCGCCGCGACCGGCAGTAGGATTATCATTCCGAGCAGACCTGCGAGAATATCGATAACCCGCTTCACACCGAGATAAACCGTCTGCCCCTGAGTGAATTCGTATTTGCCGACCGAGAGAGTATTATGAACACCGACCGAGTCAACCGCGTAGTTTTCGGAGGCGAAGCCGAGCAGGGAATCGAGCGAAAAATGAAGCGGAATATCGTTGCGGATAAGCGTATCGAAGACTCCGGGCGGTATCGAGCCGGGATCAGCGGCTATAAGGACCTCGTCAACAGCGCCCGAAACAGCGTACTCCGCGAGCTTTTCAATTCCGCTGAATGAGTGAACGCCTTCAGGGAGAGCACATCCGCCTTCGCCCGTGAAACAGACAGCTCTGAGCTCGAATTCATCGGCATCGCCGGCGAGCGCGTTCGCGATAATTTCCTCTGCGCCCGAAGGGGGAGCGACGATAAGCAGATTCGTCTTTTTCGCGTTGAGCGGGCGTATTTTTTTAGCCTTTATCAGCCATTTCCAGAGGCATTTGAGAATCAGCGACAGCGCGAAATAGAAGATAAACATCAAAAGAACCGTCTGCCGCGAGAAAACCGTGCCGATTTTGAAGATATAGAAAACGACCGAAACGGCCACGAGATTATAGAAGGTGAGAATCAGGCTCCTGAGGATTTCCTCATAATACGGGCGGGTGAGAATATGCAGATAGGGATTTGAGAAGAGGCAGATAACCGCCTGGACCAGCGCGATTATGAGAATAAGCGGCAGCCAGGTCTCGCTTTTGAGAAAACCGAAATCGCCGAATTTGATGCGGTAGGAGAGGGCAAACGAAACGAGCAGAGTAATAATATCAATAAGCAGAAAGTCAAAATGCTTTTTCATTCCGTTGTCTTTGCGCGTGCTCATTTTCCCACCTCCGTCATATTTGTCCTTTTATTATACTATATTAAAATTAATAAATCAATAGAGCAATGAAGCAAAAAGAAATTAGTAATGAGTAATCAGTAATTGCGGTTTTGTTGATTATACTGATTTTCAAACCAACCTCGCATTTGAATTATCGCATTTTCGTAGGGGCGGATATCATCCGCCCGCAACAAGGATATGCGGAGCATAACGGCATAATCAATCATAAAAAAAGAGGGCACGGAATTCCGTGCCCTTTCATTATGCTCTTTTTGGTTTTAACCTGCCGACATATAACTTCCCACTACCCTGAGCTCGTTATTCACGCTCAGGTCATAGTTGAGGCAGGCGATATAAGCCTCGTCTCCGCTCACGGAGTAGGCTAATCTTTCGCTGCAGCAGGGGCAGAGCGTTTCGCGTTTTTCGCAGTCGTTTGTCTGAGTTATCAGACTTCCGCATTTGAGACACCAGATTTTCATAATTCAGCCATCCTTTCGTTGAGCGGTATTTTCTCCATCCGCTCATCAGTGTTGTTTCTTTTTATTTTTGTTGCAGCCCGGGTGTGAAGTTCACAGATGTTTTACATCCCGTTCACTTACAAGATAATTATGCGCTTTCCGGTGTCCGATAAAACTCCCTTTCAAAATATATATTCTTTTAGTGGAAAATTTCGTTCTATTATGTTATACTTAGAATTCGAAAGGGATGTTGCTATGTCTGAATATATTCTGAAGCTCGCGCCCTATGTCTCCGAAACAATCTGGGGCGGAAGAAAACTTATAAATGATTTCGGCGTCGAGACCGAGAAATCAAACGCTGCAGAGGGCTGGATGCTCTCCTGCCTCGATATGGGCCCGAGCCTTGTCACAAACGGCGAATTTGCGGGCAGACCGCTCTCCGAAGTTGTAGGCGTTTCGCCCGATTGGTGCGGCAGGAATATTGAAAAATTCTCCGAGTTTCCTGTTTTGATAAAATTCATCGATGCTATGGATGATCTGTCAATTCAGGTGCATCCTACCAAAGAATACTGTGAAAAGACCGGCAGGGGACGCAGCAAGACCGAATGCTGGTATATAATCGACTGCGAGGAGGGCGCGTCGCTCCTGCTCGGCTTCAATGAGAGCATTTCAAAGGATGAATTCAAAGCCTCGATTGAAGACGGCTCGCTCGTTGACAAGCTTGGCAGAGTGTTCGTTAAACCCGGTGATTTCTTCTTCATCGAAGCCGGCACGCTCCACGCCATTTGCAAAGGAGTTCTGCTCGCCGAGGTTCAGGAGAGCAGCAACACAACCTACCGCATATTTGACTATAACCGTATCGGCAAGGACGGCAGTCCCCGCGAACTGCATGTTGCGGATGCCGTTGAGGTTACAAAAACCGAGCCCTATTCACAGCCCGATTTTTCAAAAGACGGCGACGAATCGCTCCTCGCGGACTGCGACCTTTTCAAGGTGCATAAATACGATGTTGACGGCATATTCACCGGCACAGCAACTGATGACTCCTTCGTTTCCCTGCTGATAATGTCGGGCGAAGGGACTCTCGTCTGCGGCAGAGAAACGCTTGAAATCAAAAAGGGCGACAGTATCTTCATCCCTGCAGGTATGGGTGACTTCACGATAGAAGGCAAATTACAAATACTCGAAACGGAAATCTGATAAATGATAATTGCAGGCATACAGAAGCTCAGAATGGAATTCGGCGGCAATCTCCTCTTTGACGATGTTTCATTTGACATCGGCGAGCGGGATTTCGTAGGCCTCATCGGAGCGAACGGAACCGGAAAAACCACGATTTTCAAGATAATCACCGGTCAGCTCGAGCCGACGGACGGCGCCGTTTTCATTTCAAAAACCACAAAAATAGGATATCTTGAGCAGCACGCCTGCGCAGGCTCCGTCAGAACGGTTTATGACGAGGCCCTGACTTCTTTTACCCATCTTATTGAAACCGAAATCGAGATTGAAAGAATCTCGCGACTGCTCGAATCAAATCCCGAAAACAGAGATGAGCTCATATTGAAGCAGGCGGCGCTCCAGGAACAGTTTGCCGCCGAAGAAGGCCTGACATATAA
>CAMUZD010000115.1 GCA_947165115.1 uncultured Clostridia bacterium | reverse complement strand
AAACACAATTCAGGAGGAATTTTCAATGAAAAAATTAATCGCACTTCTTGCAGCCCTCGCTCTTGTTATTTCACTCGCAGCCTGCGGCGCAAAGACAACTGATGAAACTACCACCGCAGCACCCGATGAATCAACAGAAGAAGTCGTTACCGATGAAGTAACCGAAGCTCCCTCAGAAGACGAATCCACCGAGGCTCCCGAAGAGAGCACCGAAGCTCCCGAGGAGAGCAAGGAAGACGCTTCCGAGGCCGAATCCGAGTCCGAGACAGAAGAGACTACCGAAGAAGCAAAGAAAGCTCCCCAGACCAAAGAGGAAATCGTTGCTTACTTCAACGAGGCATCCAATAAGGTTAAGACCGATGCGAAGTCAGTTACCAAGAATTATTCCAAGATTAATCTTAACGGCAGCATGACTCTTCCCTCATCCATCAACGGCATTCTCAAGCTCCTCGGCGGCGCAGATGAATTTGTAGGCGGCCAGCTTGAAAAGAACAGCCAGACCACTCCCGAGACCTATACAGGCGCCCAGATCAAGGCAAAGTATCCCGTTGAGAATGAAAGCTATGCTTCCAAGCTCACCGCAGCCGATGTCCAGAGCGCTACCTGCACCGAGAAAGACGGCAAATATACAATCACAATCGTAACCATTGCCGATGCGAAGACCGCTAACGTTTCTCACGGCCAGGGTCACGCTCCCAAGGCTTTCAACGTTCCTCTTCCCGCAACCATCAATGAAAACATCCCCGGCGTTGCAACCGGTATCGTAGGCACCGCTTCGATGAATTATCCTTCAAGCACTGCCAAGATCGTTGTTGACGCAAAGACCGGTCATGTTGAGTCCTCCACCTATGATATCTGCTGGACCATCAACTTCGACAAAGCCGGCGTCATCATCCCGTTCATTACTCACGATTCCTATACCATCAAATATTAATTGACAAGGAGCATTCACAATGAAAAAAGAAGTCCTTGTTGAAACATCCGCAAGACATGTTCACGTAACCAGAGAAGCGCTCGATATCCTCTTCGGCGAGGGTTTTGAACTCACTCATAAGAAGGATCTTTCCCAGCCCGGTCAGTTTGCGAGCAACGAGAGAGTTGCCGTCATCGGCTCAAAGGGACAGTTCCCCGCCGTTTCGATTCTCGGCCCCATCCGCCCCGAATGCCAGGTTGAGCTTTCGCTCACCGACGCGCGTTCAATCGGCGTTGACGCTCCCGTCAGAGAGAGCGGAGATGTCGCGGGCAGCGGCGCCTGCAAGCTCGTAGGCCCCTGCGGCGAGGTTGAGCTCAAAGAGGGCGTTATCGCTGCTCAGAGACATATCCACGCCACCCCCGAGGATGCCGAGAAATACGGCCTTCAGGATAAGCAGCTCGTCTCCGTAAAGGTTGACAGCGGCAACGGCCGTTCGCTTATCTTCAGCGATGTCGTCGTCAGAGTTTCCCCGAAGTATGCTCTCGCGATGCATATCGATACCGATGAATCCAACGCCGCCTGCGCCGTTCCCGGCCTCATGGGCGAGATTCTCGACTAAATTTTAAGCTATATCAGGGCAGTTCGTTATGCGTTCTGCCCTTCTTTTTTGAGGTTAGTATGCAGTCCGTAAAAAACAACGCAAGAATATTTGTTTCAAAAGCTCTCTCATCATATTATTCGCTTATTACCTCGTTCGGAAAAAGCACTGAGGCTTTCCCCAAAGCTCCGGCAGATTTCAGACCCGTCCTGCGCTTTGCCGCCTGCAGCGATATTCACGTGAGCGGCAAAGAATCCACAGCAGAGGAGAGGCATCCCGAGGAGGAGCGCCTCGCGAAGCTTATCAATTTCATGTATGATTACTCCGCAAAGCAGGAATACAAGGGCTTTGACGCTCTCTGCATCGCGGGTGATATGACCGACGGCGGCAGGGATTTTGAATATGATTCATTCAATAAGGTCATAAAAGAAAACCTGAAGGATGAAACGAAACTCCTCATCTGCACCGGAAATCACGAATATATCGCTTACCGCGATAAAGACGCCTCTGAGGGCGCGAGGATGTTTGAGGAAAAGATTCAGCCGAATCAGGATACGCATGAGGTAATCAACGGCTATCACTTCGTCCTCTGCTCCTATTCCGAAGACGGCAGGACCTTCAAAGCAAAGCTCCCGTGGTTTGATAAAGAGATTACCTCGGCAGTTAAAAAGAGCGGGAAGAAACCCGTTTTCACGTTTCAGCATCCCGCTCCGCAGAGAACGATTTACGGCTCCGTCTGCTGGGGCGATAAGGATATCCCGAAAGTATTCCGAAAATATCCGCAGATGATAAATTTCTCGGGCCATTCGCATTATCCCGTGAACGACCTGCGTTCAATCTGGCAGAATAAATATACCGCCCTCGGCTGCGGCACGCTGAGTTATTATGAAACCGACCTTGACGGCTTCGCCGGCAATTTCCCCTATGAATTCCACGAGGCGGCGCAGTTTTATATAGTCGAGGCGGATGCGCAGGGGAATGTCAGAATTCTCTCATACGACCTCATCACGGATAAATTCTTTGACAATGAATATTATCTTACCGGCCTCGCCGATAAGAATTACGCATATAAATTTGCAAAGCTGAAACGCTCGGGCGAGAAGCCCGTATTCCCGCAGAATACGGAAATCTCAACCCGCATGAACGAGCACCTCGATACAATCCTGACCTTCACCGGCGCAGAGGATAAATACTGCGCGGAGAGCTACAAGGTATCGGTCTTTGCCGGCCTGAAGAGCGTCCACTCCTTAAGTTTTTCCGGCAAATACATGTATCTTTTCGAAGATAATAAATATGAAATCAACATAGGCAAGTTAAAACCTGGCAAATACACCGCATATATCAAGGCCATGAATCCCTTTGCAAAGACGTCAAAGGAACTGAAATATAAGTTTGAGGTATAAACAAAGCCTTCCCCTTGAGGGGAAGGTGGCTTGCCGAAGGCAAGTCGGATGAGGTGTGAATTTGAATAAAACCAATAATCCAAAACTAAAGCAGTTTGCTCAGGAACTGCGTCATGAAATGACAAAAGAAGAGCGGCATCTCTGGTATGATTTTCTGAAATCACTTCCGGTTACGGTAAATCGCCAGAAAGTAATAGGAAACTACATAGTGGATTTCTATTGCGCTTCGTCAAAGTTAGTTATAGAGCTTGACGGTTCGCAACACTTTATGGATGAAGGACTTGAATATGACAGAAGACGAGATGCTTATCTTAAAAGCTTGGGATTGACAGTTGTAAGATATGCAAATTCAGATATAAACGATAATTTTGACGGAGTGTGCGAGGATATCCTGAGGAGATTATAACACCTCATCCGGGTTCGCTGCGCTCACCCACCTTCCCCTCCAGGGGAAGGCATTAACCATTATTGGAAACCATTAAGGAGACACTATGGATATAAAAGAAATCCTTTCAAAATGCGATCACACCCTGCTCGCTCCCGCAGCGACATGGGATGAAATAAAACAGATATGCGATGACGGCATAAAATACGGCACGGCGAGTGTCTGCATTCCCGCCTCTTTCGTAAAGAGAGCGAAGGAATATGTCGGAGACAGGCTCGCAATCTGCACCGTCATAGGCTTTCCGAACGGCTATGATACGACCGCCGCGAAATGTTATCAGGCGTTTGATGCCGTGCAGAACGGCGCGGATGAAATCGATATGGTAATCAATATCGGTGCGCTGAAAGATAAGGATTATGCCTTCGTGCTCGATGAAATCAAAGCAATTAAGGAGCACTGCGGCGGAAAGCTTCTCAAGGTCATTATCGAGACCTGCCTGCTGACCGATGAGGAAAAAATCAAAATGTGTGAAATCGTCTCGGAATCGGGCGCGGACTATATCAAAACCTCGACCGGTTTCTCGACCGGCGGCGCCACATTCGACGATATAAAACTCTTTGACCAGCACGTCGCCCCGCACGTAAAGATCAAGGCCGCAGGCGGAATCTCTTCGCTTGAGGATGCGGAAAAATTCATCTCTCTCGGCGCTTCCCGCCTCGGCACAAGCAGAATAGTCAAAATTGCAAAACAGCTTGAAAGCGAGTGATAATATGGAATTTGCAAAGACTCCGCATATCAATATTCTCAATGACATCGGCTTCGGCAAAACAGTGCTGATGCCGGGCGACCCTCTGCGCGCGAAATTCATCGCGGAGAATTTTCTCGAAAACGCCGTGCTTGTAAACAATGTCAGGGGAGTAAACGGTTACACCGGATATTACAAGGGCGTCAAAGTCTCCGTAATGGCGAGCGGAATGGGTATGCCCTCAATCGGCATCTATTCCTATGAACTTTATAAATATTTCGGAGTCCAGAATATAATCAGAATCGGCTCGGCGGGCGCTGTTTCAAAGGAATGCGGCCTGCGCGATATAGTTTCGGGCACCGGCGCCTGCACCAATTCATCCTTCGGCAGGCAATACGGGCTTGACGGCGATATCTCCGCGGTCTGCAATTACGACTTGCTCTCGATAACCGAAAAGATTGCCGCCGAAAAGAAATTCCCGCTGAAAACAGGTTCTCTATATTCATCGGATGTGTATTATGACGATACGCGCTCTGCACTTGACTGGGCTAAGATGGGCTGCCTCGCGGTTGAAATGGAGGCGGCGGCTCTCTATATGACCGCTCTGCGTTTCGGCAAGAGGGCGCTCGCAATATGCACGATAAGCGACCTGTGCTATGAGCCGTTTGATGCGCTCGAAGCAGAGGAACGTCAGAATTCATTTACCCAGATGATGGAGCTCGCGCTCAAATCTGCGGTTGAATATGAGAATTTACCGCACCTTGAGCCGAAAGAGTGATAAAAAGATGAAACGCGTATTTCTCATTGTGCTTGACAGCTTCGGTATCGGAGAAGCACCCGACGCCGCGGCATTCGGAGACGCGGGCTCAAATACCCTGCGTTCCGTGTCATCAAGCGAAAAATTCAATATAAAAAATCTCAAAAGACTCGGGCTTTTCAATATTGACGGCGTTGATTTCCTTGAGGATGAGCCTTCGCCTCTCGGGGCTTACGGCCGCCTCGCCGAGCTTTCGGACGGAAAGGACACGACCACAGGCCACTGGGAAATAGGCGGAATTGTGTCCGAAAATCCGATGCCGACTTTTCCGGAGGGTTTTCCCGATGAAGTCATAGCGGAATTCGAAAAGCAGACCGGCAGGGGAATACTCTGCAACAAACCCTATTCGGGCACTCAGGTCATAAAGGATTACGGCGAAGAGCATATGAAGAGCGGCAGGCTTATCGTTTATACCAGCGCCGATTCCGTTTTTCAGATTGCTGCAAACGAAGCGATAATTCCTGTTGAGGAGCTTTATGAATACTGCCGTATTGCGCGCAGAATTCTCACCGGGAAATACGCGGTCGGCAGAGTTATTGCCCGCCCGTTCATCGGCGATTCCCCCGAGAATTTTGAACGCACGGCAAAAAGACACGATTTTTCACTCGAACCGCCTTCGGACACCCTGCTTGACTGCGTTTCAAAGGCGGAGCTCAGCTCTCTCTCGGTTGGCAAGATTTACGATATATTTGCGGGCAAAGGAATCACGAATTTCGTCTATACCTCGGGCAACGCGGACGGAATGGAGAAATCCCTTGAAATGCTCGGAAGAGATTTCAGCGGTTTGTGCTTCATAAACCTCGTCGATTTCGATATGCTCTACGGCCACCGCAGGGATGTTGACGGCTACGCCGCCGCGCTGACGGAATTTGACGGATGGCTCGATACCGCGCTTCCTCTCATGAGGGAAGACGATATCATGATTATCACCGCGGATCACGGCTGCGATCCCGCATTCACAAAGACGACCGACCACACGCGCGAGTATATCCCCGTGCTTGTTTACGGCAAAAA
>CAMUZD010000114.1 GCA_947165115.1 uncultured Clostridia bacterium | reverse complement strand
GAGCAGTGCGGAAAGCGGCTGGCCCCCGCGCTTTGAATCCCTGCCGGGGCTTGCAAAGTATTCCTGGAATGTACGATACATATCCTCAAATGAAGCTCCGGTAGAAATCACCTTCGATACGGATTCAATGACCGCAAGATAAGCGCCGTGATAGGGGCTCTTTTCCGTAATGAACGGGTTATAGCCCCAGCTCATTACCGAGCAGTCGTCGGTATGCTTCTTCTCGACCGAAATCTTCTGGACCATCGCCTGAATAGGCGTGCGCTGATATTTGCCGCCGAAGGGCATGAGAACCGTGCCCGCGCCGATGGTCGAGTCGAATCTTTCGCTCAGACCGCGCTTCGAGCAGATATTCAGATCGCCCGCGAGCTTCTTGTAATTCTCCGCAAAGCCGCCCGAATACTCTTTATCAAAGGATTTAATGCCCGCGGCCTCGATTTCAATATGCTTCTCTGCGCCGTTTGAATTGAGGAATTCGCGGCTGATATCGACTATCGTCTTGCCGTTCCATTTCATGACGAGCCTCGGCTCCGCCTTGACCTCGGCAACTACCGTTGCGTTGAGGTTTTCGCTCTGAGCGAGGGCGAGGAAGGCATCGATATTCTCTTTTTCGATAACGACGGCCATTCTCTCCTGCGATTCGCTGATTGCAAGTTCAGTGCCGTCAAGACCGTCATATTTCTTGGGAACAGCGTTCAGGTCGATTTCAAGACCGTCCGCAAGTTCGCCGATTGCAACCGATACGCCGCCCGCGCCGAAGTCGTTGCAGCGCTTTATCATGCGGCAGGCATCGTGATTTCTGAAGAGACGCTGAAGCTTTCTCTCCTCGGGGGCGTTGCCCTTCTGGACCTCAGCTCCGCAGGTCTCGACCGAATGCATGTTGTGAGCTTTTGATGAGCCCGTCGCGCCGCCGATACCGTCTCTGCCGGTCGCGCCGCCGAGCAGGATAACAACATCGCCGGGGGCGGGGACTTCGCGCCTGACATTCTCCGCGGGAGCGGCCGCGATGACAGCGCCGATTTCCATCCTCTTTGCCGCGTATCCGGGATGATAGAGCTCATCGACTAGGCCGGTCGCGAGGCCTATCTGATTGCCGTAGGATGAATAGCCGGCGGCCGCGGTGGTGACAATGCTTCTCTGCGGGAGTTTGCCGGGAATGGTCTCGCTGATGGGTTTCAGAGGATCGGCCGCGCCCGTGACGCGCATTGCGCCGTAAACGTATGATCTGCCCGAGAGCGGGTCCCTGATGGCGCCGCCTATGCAGGTGGCCGCGCCGCCGAAGGGCTCGATTTCAGTCGGGTGGTTGTGTGTTTCGTTTTTGAAGAGCAGGAGCCACGGCTCGCTGACGCCGTCAACGTCGACATTGATTTTGACAGTGCAGGCGTTGATTTCCTCGGATTCGTCGAGCTTGTTGAGCTTGCCCTGAGTCTTGAGATATCTGACTGCCACGGTTGCCAGATCCATAAGGCAGATCGGCTTTGTCCTGCCGAGTTCTTTCCTGACGGCTATATATTCGTCATAAGCCTTCTGAAGCAGTTCATCCTCAAAGCTGACCTTGTCGATGGTCGTGAGGAAGGTGGTGTGTCTGCAGTGATCCGACCAGTAGGTGTCAATCATCCTGATTTCGGTGATTGTCGGGTCGCGCTGCTCAGATTTGAAATAATTCCGACAGAATTCTATATCGTCCGCATCCATCGCGAGGCCGTAATTCTCAACGAATTTTTCGAGTTCATCTCTGGAAAGACCGATGAAACCGTCGAGGGTTTCGACCGTCGTCGGGATTTCGTATTTGGTGATAATAGTGTCTGGCTTTTCGAGTTTCGCCTCTCTCGCCTCGACGGGGTTTATGACATATTTTTTGATTTCCGCAATCTGCTCTTCGCTCAGAGCGCCGTAGAGCAGATAGACCTTCGCCGAGCGGACAACGGGTCTTTCGCCCTGCGACATAATCTGAATGCACTGCGCGGCGCTGTCCGCCCTCTGGTCAAACTGACCGGGCAGGTATTCCACCGCAAACGCAAACGCGCCGTCATCGGGCAGCTCTTCATAGACGTTATCTACCTGCGGCTCGGAGAAAACGGTCGGGACCGCCTTCTCAAAAACTTCCGGAGCAATCTGCTCGGCGTCGTATCTGTTGATAAGGCGCACATTTTCAAGCGCCGTTATTCCGAGCAGGGTTCTGAAATCGGAAAGAAGAGTTTTTGCCTCGTTGTTGAAGCCCTGTTTCTTTTCGGTATATACTCTGTAAACCATATTACTCCTTTCCTGCCTCCAGCGCCCGTTTTCCTATATCGTGTCTGTAAAACGCATTCGAAAATCTGATTTTTTCAGCTTTTTTATATGAGGCGGCGATTGCCTCTTCAAGCGTATCCGCGACCGAGGTGACGCCGAGAACTCTTCCGCCATCCGTGAGAAGCTTTCCGCCGGCAAGCTTTGCGCCCGCAAAGTAGATATCTTTCTTCACTTCGTCATCCGCCTCAATCTCGAATCCCTTCTCGTAGGAGACGGGATAGCCTTCGGACGCCATGATGACGCAGCAGGCGCTCTTTTCCGAGATTTTAACCTCTGTATCAGTGAGCGTCCCGTTTGTGACCGCGAGCATGATTTCAAGCAGATCGCTTTCTAGAAGCGGAAGCACAACCTGTGTTTCCGGGTCGCCGAAACGGCAGTTATATTCAACAACCTTCGGACCGTCGGGAGTTATCATAAGGCCGAAGTAGAGGCAGCCTTTGAAGGTTCTGCCTTCAGTATTCATCGCGTTCATTGTCGGGATAAAAATCTTATCCATACATTCATTCGCGACTGATTTAGTATAATAAGGATTCGGAGCGACAGTGCCCATACCGCCGGTATTGAGACCTTCATCGTTATCAAGCGCGCGTTTGTGATCCATTGAGGAGACCATCGGCTTTACGCATTTGCCATCCGTGAATGCGAGAACGGAAACCTCGGGGCCTGTCATGAATTCTTCGATAACTATGTGATTGCCGCTTGCGCCGAATTTCTTATCCTCCATAATGGAGATAACGGCTTCGCGGGCCTCTTCTTTATTCTGAGCGATAATTACGCCCTTGCCGAGCGCGAGGCCGTCAGCCTTGATGACTATCGGAGTCTTTGCGCTTTCGAGATAATCGAGAGCGGCCTGCGCATTGTCAAAAGTCTCATAGGCGGCGGTCGGTATTCCGTATTTCTTCATCAGATTTTTGGAGAATACCTTGCTGCCTTCGATTATCGCGGCGTTTGCTCTCGGGCCGAAGCACTTGATACCTTTTGCTTCGAGGGCGTCAACGCATCCGAGAACGAGCGGATCGTCGGGAGTTACGACCGCGTAGTCGATATTATTTGAAACGGCGTATTCCGCTATCGCTTCAATATCAGTGGCCTTTATCGGCACGCAGACAGCGTCATCCGCCATGCCGCCGTTGCCGGGCAGGGCATATATCGTGCCGCAGAGAGGGCTCTCTTTCAGCTTTTTGATTACAGCGTGCTCTCTGCCGCCGGAGCCGATTACGATTATATTCATAAGTTTTTCACCTCAATGATGGAAAAGTCTCATTCCGGTAAATGCCATTACCATACCGTATTTGTTGCAGCAGTCGATTACAAGATCGTCTCTGATTGAGCCGCCGGGCTCCGCAATGTATTTGACGCCGCTGCGGTATGCTCTCTCGATATTGTCGAAGAAGGGGAAGAAAGCGTCCGAGCCGAGAGCAACATCGGTCTTTGTGGCAAGATATGCCTTGATTTCCTCATCGGTCAGCGGTGCGGGCTGCTCGGTGAAATACTTCTGCCAGATACCGTCCGCGCAGACATCCTCTTCGTTTTTGTTGATATATCCGTCAATGATATTGTCTCTGTCCGGTCTGCCGATATCCGAGCGGAAGGGAAGATTGAGAACTTTCTCGTGCTGGCGAAGGAACCAGGTGTCCGCTTTTGTGCCTGCGAGACGGGTGCAGTGAATTCTCGACTGCTGGCCCGCGCCCACGCCGATTGCCTGGCCGTCATAGGCGTAGCAGACCGAATTGGACTGAGTATATTTGAGAGTGATAAGGCTGATTATAAGATCCCTGACAGCCGATTCGGGCATATCCTTATTCTCGGTAACGATATTCGCAAGCAGTTCGCGGTTGATTTCAAAATTGTTTCTGCCCTGCTCGAAGGTGATGCCGAATACCTGCTTATGCTCAACGGGATCGGGAACATAATCGGGATCTATCTTTACGATATTGTAAGTGCCTTTTCTCTTGGATTTGAGAATTTCAAGTGCCTCGGGCTCATAGCCGGGAGCGATGATGCCGTCGGATACCTCTCTCTTGATCATCGTTGCGGTTGTAACATCGCAGACATCCGAGAGAGCGACCCAGTCGCCGAAGGAGCACATGCGGTCCGTGCCTCTCGCTCTCGCATAAGCGCATGCGAGGGGAGAATCGTCGAGACCTTCTATATCATCAACAAAATAAGCTTTTTTAAGCGTATCGGAGAGCTTTGTGCCGACTGCGGCGGATGTGGGGCTGACATGCTTGAACGAGGTGACTGCGGGCATGCCGAGAGCCTCCTTGAGTTCCTTTACAAGCTGCCAGGAATTGAAGGCGTCAAGGAAATTGATGAATCCGGGTCTGCCGTTGAGAATCTCGATAGGCAGGTCGGTGCCGTCAGCCATAAAGATTTTTGAGGGCTTCTGATTGGGATTGCATCCGTATTTGAGTTCGAATTCTTTCATTTTGCTTCTCCTTAATTGTTTTTGTTGATGATTCTGTTGGTTTCTGCGCCTGTTTCAAGGTCTGTATATCTGACATAGAGTGAAATCTTGTTGTCAGCGTCGAGCGCGTTCCAGAGAGTGTCAGTGAATTCGTCGATATCGTTGCCGACAAATACTCTCTCGGGCTCGCCCTGGAAGGTCGGAATCGGATTGCCGTCGGTCACATAGGTATGAATAAAGTGGCCGAGACCGGGGAGGGGATTATACGAGAAAGTGTATCTGTTGCAGGCGGTGCCGTCGGCGTCCGCGCTCTTGAGAATACTCATCTCATAGGTGAAATCGTTGTTTCCGAAATATGAAACGGCGCTGATTCTCGGGGTGAAGTTCGGCTTGTCGGGCTCGAATTCCCTGCTTGTGAGCGCGCAGGAGAAGGATTTGCCCGCCTTGAGACCGTCATAGATCGTATCGGTCTGGTCGCCGTTTGTAACGATCAGAGCGTTTTCATATCTGCGGATTGCCGCGTAGATAATAAGGCTCGGATCCTCGACCTTTGATGCGTCAAAGGGCTCGGTGAAAACTTCGCCGTCTTTCTCGGTGAAAATTCTGTTTCTGCTGTTTGCGCTTCTGCCCATGATGAAATAGGCGGAAACCGCGCTCCTGCCGTCTGCGCTCTTGCCGACTATGATTCCTCTGCCGACATAGGGGTTGCCTGTGATGAGCTCGTCGATTTTGTTGATTTTGTAAATATCCATAATTACCCTCCCGTAATTTCTTTGCTTATTAATTCAACTGCCTGTGGAAGTATCTTCCATTCCGCCTCTTCCATAACTCTTTTCTGGAGTGTTTCGGGCGTATCGCCGTCTTTTATTTCAACTGCTTTCTGCAGTATTATTTTGCCGCCGTCGGGAATTTCGTTCACAAAATGCACCGTAGCGCCGGTGACCTTGACTCCCTTTGCGAGAGCTGCCTCGTGTACTTTGAGCCCGTAGAAACCCTCTCCGCAGAATGACGGTATAAGCGACGGATGAACGTTTATGATTCTCTCGGGGAATCTGTCCGTGAAATTCTTGCTGAGTATGCTCATAAAGCCCGCGAGAACGATTAAATCTATATCCTCGCTCTCGAGCGTTTCGATTATCTTCGCTTCAAACGCCTCTGCGCCGCCGCATTCCTTTTTGGTTATGACAGCGGTCTTTATGCCGT
>CAMUZD010000113.1 GCA_947165115.1 uncultured Clostridia bacterium | reverse complement strand
GGCCGTGCTTATGAAGCAGTTCCATCGCCTGAATGCTCTTTATATAAGCTCCCTCGCCCCTGCGAAGGTCATTGCTCTGCTCGTTACCCTCAATGCTGACGGCTACGGTCAGGTTGCCGAGTTTCTTCATTTCAAGGCAGAATGCCTCATCAATCAGAGTGGCATTGGTGTAACAAAGGAACATACAGTTCGGGTTTTCTCTGCATAGAGTGAATATATCATCCTTGCGGACCAGCGGTTCTCCGCCGGTCAGCATATAGACGTGCGTTCCGAGAGCGGTGCCCTGGCTGACTATGCTCCTCATTTCATCGAGGGTCAGATTTGATTTATGGCCGTATTCGGCCGACCAGCAGCCCTTGCATTTCATATTGCAGGCGCTTGTGGGATCAAAAAGAATGAGGAACGGAATATTGCAATGATACTTTTCGCGGTTTTTGCGAACAGTCTTTGTGCCGTTAACACCTGCACCGATGCCGATTGCGAGCAGCATCTTCTTGAGATAATCACCGTCGCATTCATTGATAACAGACATCGCAAATCTGTTCCAGACATTCTCGGGGGCGCGGACCGCGTTTCTGAATGCGTCATAATTTTTGACAGGGAAATTCGAGCCCATGAGCTTCTGTCCAAGATCGATGAGCTTGATTATATTGCCGGCAGGGTCTTTTTTGATATACTTATAGGCACGGTCAAAGGTGATTCCCGCCGCAAAACGCTGAAATTTTTCTTTCAGAGTAATCAAATCCGTTACCCCCTTTCCTGAAAACATACATAGTATAATATATCACAAATTTTTATTTTTTCAAGTATTTTCTTGATTATTTACATTTAATAATGTATTATTATGAAAGTGAAATATGCGGGAGGTGCAGTATGAAAAAATCCGCAGTTAAGCTTCGCGACAGTTTTTTTATTGCCGTACGGATTCTGATTACAATCGGAATCACGACTGTAATTATATGGAAATACAATGATTTGAAGAATATAGATATAAAGGCGATAATCGAAGGATCATCATCTTTTCTAATAGCGGCCGTATCAATCCTTGCCGTTTATATGGTTAAAGGAGTAACTTTTGTAATCCCCGCTTCGCTTCTCTATATTACGGTCGGAATGGCCATGAGCGCTCCGAAAGCGCTGATAATCAATTTCGCCGGAATCATACTTGAGCTGAGCACTTCATATCTTCTCGGCATTATTCTCGGCGGAAACCTCGTTAAGAAAAAAATACGCGAGAGCAAGCACGGCGATAAAATTCTCAATCTCTATGATAAATATGAGAATGCGGGCATATTCATTACCAGACTTGCCGTGTTTCCGATAGATCTCAATTCAGTGTTCCTAGGGTCAGTCAGGACTCCGTATATAAAATATCTTGGACTGTCATTACTCGGTCTCTCCCCGAGATTAATTCTCTACACTCTGCTCGGATATGAGATTTATAAGTATATTCCATACAAGTATCTTTTACCCGGAGCTGCGATACTGCTCATTCTGCTTCTTGTTGCGTGGACCGTTGTGTCTGCAATTAAAACCGTAAAGAAAGAAGAGAACAGAGAAAAAGGAGCTTACACACCACTCTGCAAAAACAAACGAACAGTCATCTTCGATACCGATATGGGTCCCGACTGCGATGACGCGGGCGCGCTTGCAATCCTTCTGCGACTTGCAGACAAATACGGTGTTCGGATCGGAGCGGTCTGCAACTGCACTTCTAATCCTTACGCAAACGGATGCATCAGGGCAATCTGCGAATACTACGGATATGAAGATATAAAAATCGGACAGCACAAAGGCAAGGAAATACTTCCAGGGCATGATAAATACAATAAACCGGTTGTAAAAAAATTCTGTAAATATGAAAACAGCGCCTGCCACGCAGACGACGCTAAAGATATTTATCTTGAAATTCTGAAGGATGCTCCCGATAAATCCGTTGTTATTATAACCGCGGGAACACTGACAAATGCAGCCGAAGTTCTCGAAAGCGATTCTCTCCTTTTTAACAAAAAAGTTGAATCCATTGTCTCAATGGCGTGTAAATTCCCGGACGGCGAGGAATTCAATGTCGCTTCCGATCCGCTCGCGTTCAATACAGTTATCGAGAATTTCAGAAACACAATGATTTTCAGCGGATATGAAATCGGAAATAAGATTAAAACCGGCTTTGACGAAGAGCAGAAAGACAATCCCGTTTATGTTGCATACAAAGAATTCGTCGGCGGAAGAGCGCCCTATCTCAATAAATCATTTGACCTGACGGCTGTTCAATATGCTTTTGAAGGCAACACTTCATTCTATTCGCTCTCAAAACCGGTTAATATCAAAACTGATATGAACGGAAACGTCAAAACAAAGAAGAACAGATACTCAAACAGATACTATATTAAAAAGGAAACGGACGGCGATATGATTGCAGATTACCTCAATGATATTCTGAGAAAACCGCCCGTAAAAAAACAGGTATGAAACTGCTGATTCTCTCCGATTCACACGGAAATGTATATAATGTCAGAACCGCTCTGCTCAAGCACAAAGACGCGGATCATATCATATTCCTCGGCGACGGCGAACGCGACTTTGAAAATGTCGGCGATGAGCTTGCTGGCAGACCTCTGACCATGGTCTGCGGGAACTGTGACTTCGGATCTCTGCTGAACACAACCGAGCTGCTGAGAATTAATGATAAGATCGTTTTCTGCACTCACGGGCACAGACAGTTTGTGAAATACGGGACCGACGAGCTGATTATACAGGGTCAGAAAGCGGGCGCCTCGCTGATTCTCTTCGGCCACACACACGAGCAGCATGAGAGCTATTTTGAAGGAACATATATTCTGAATCCCGGCAGCATAAACAACTATGAATATGCGCTGGCTGATGTCACGCCTCAGGGAATTGTCACAAATCTGCTTAGTTTGAGGAAATACTAATAGTATCAGGAGAATCTTAATGAGTATTATATATAAAGATACGCACGATTTCACTCCGGCCGAGCTTGAAAGACTGTTTCTTTCGGTCGAGTGGTCGTCCGGACATTTCCCCGAAAAGCTCGCAGAAGCGATGAAAAACTTCAGGACCGTTTATTCGGCCTGGGACGCGGACAAGCTTATCGGGATGATCTGCGCGATGGATGACGGCATCATGAATGCTTATGTTCACTATCTGCTTGTCGACCCGGAATACCACGGGCAGACAATAGGTCGTAATCTCGTCGATATGATGAAAGAAAAATATAATGATTACTTGCGCATAGCTGTTATCGCATACAACGACGAACTTCACTTCTACGAAAACTGCGGATTTGTAAAAAGCGGCGATGCTTCACCGATGTTCATCACCTCGTTGTGGACGTAAAAAACACTCGTCACAATCGAAACCATATTAACTATAAAGGATAAGGATCTTTTTCTGAAAAACCTTTCTATTTTTTGATAAAAAATTAAACCCGACACATGGTCGGGTTTAATTATTGGCTGGGGAATAGGGATTCGAACCCCAACAGGCAGAGTCAGAGTCTGCAGTGCTACCGTTACACAATTCCCCAATATTTGCGGGCTACGAAAATATATTATACACATATTTTTGAATTTGTCAACCGCAAATATCAAAAAATGAAAAATGGAAGCATAGAAGAAATAACAAAGTAATCAGAATACTATCATTTCAACTTTTTGACCGAATATTCTGCGAACATTACGCCCATGATGGATTCGGAGAAAGCAAGGAGGAGTTCGCCAGAGTGAATATAATCTGCGGGGATGATGTATTTTGCCGTTACAAATCCTGGGCGGCAGAATCTGCGGGTATATTCCTCATCGATTTCGCCGAACTGCGGGCCGCAATAAACGGTATTTCCATTGGCTGTTATTCTGAGAGAATCGACAGCGTGATCCTTTTTGTCAAGGAAAGTAACACGCAAAACGTAATCGCATCCGGCGGTAAGTCCGGTAATTCTGTGGGTGTATTCAAAATTGTCAAACACGTTGAAAAGTGCGGTTCTCAAAGTGCCGTCATTTATCTTCGGGCGGTCGCCCTGAAAATTGAAATAGGGTTCTCCCGTCTGCGAGTCGGTGACATTATTCAGTGCTACGGAGAAATAATACTCATTTGCCTCGACATTATTCATATTGAAATACTCAAGCAATTCCGCAGAATTTGTTGCTTCACAGGCTTTTGTAAGCAGGAACGCCCTGTCGGTAACGGGCAGGTCAATTGTATCGAGAATTGCTCCCCTTTCGGAATTGTCGGCAAGGTAGCGCTCCGTATCGCTCTGATATCCAATCTGAATAAACAGCATATCGGCAAGAATGTCAATGAGACGGCGGAGGTTTTTATACTCATCGGTATAATCTGTTTTCAGGATATCGATTGCGGCGGAAAGACTGCCGTTTTTCAGTGCGGTCTCTGCTTTTTCAATAAGCTCCGTTTCAAATTTTAATCTCAATTTTACAAGCTTATCGCAGGCGGCTCTGAGATAGAGCTGGTTGAAACGCCAGTTATCGGCCAGGAAGGGATAATCGGCCATCAGGCTTTCGCTGAGATCAAAGCTTAAATCTATTGAGTCATTTTCAGCAGGATTACCCTGCCAGTTTTCTTCAAGGCCGAAAATAAGAGCGGCTATTCTTTTTGTTTCAACTCCGAAAAAGAAAGTGCGTGCATAATCCGATATCGCTTCTTCGGGGGTTATATCCGAATCATAATCCAGCGCGGACCAGAGAAATTTGTTGACATCGTCGGTTATTCCTTCCGAGTAGCTGACCGAGCCGATAAAGTATATTTCGGTTTCTTTATATAACTTATAGTATTCTCTCGGACGCGGGTTGGTGCATTCGCGGCTCAGGCAGGTCGCAAGAGCATAATGCCAATTATTTTTGTCATAATGAACAGGATACTCGCATCTGACATTATGAGTAATATCGGGATAGAATCTGAGCGGAAATATGTCGCCGAGTTTTTCATATAACTCTTCTATAGGCAGAGCGTGATTCGGGCCGTAGATAATACCGTCTATGCCTTCAGAGTTTTCTTCAATAGCTTTTATAAAAACTTCTCCCCAGTCGGGATACTCATGAGGTGCCTGAGCGGAGGGAAACATTTTTGCTTCGGGATGAACGGACTTGAGTGCTTTTGAAATCTCCCTGCACCGTTTGACAAATGCATCTGCGGGCAGGCTGCCCGGATCTCCGCCCGGGATAAAGAGATAATCCAGGCGCTTTAATCCGGAATATATTTCTTTTCTTTTTCTGCATGCGGATTCAGTATCTTCGCCGTCATTATTCGGATGCCAGAGAGACATATCAAGATCAAGACTGTCAAGCGCTTCGGAAGACTTCACAAGGAACTCGCGCCCGTCATATTTCATAAGGGCGTTGTGCGAAGAATTCTCTGGATTAAGAGGAATATGCTCTATTGTATTGACTCCGAAATACATCAGATCGAAATAATAGCGCTCATAGTCATCATAGGACCAGGCGTCATAAGTATTGGGAGTGGTGCGGTAGCCGAGCTGATGACCGCGGATTGTTTTATTCGGGGCGTATCGTCCCGATATATCGCAAACAAGAGCAATAAAACCATCTGAACGCACTGCTTTTCTGAGAAATCTGCCGATTGCATAGAAAAAAGAGCGGATCGAAGCGGCACGGAAAATATATCCGTTTTCAGTTCTTTCGATTATGTATTCGTCTCTAGAAAGGGAAGTGTCATTTTCAAAAACAATTTCCGCATCTTCAGATTCGGTCAGCTCTGCTGTTCCTTCAATACGCTTATTCAGCTCAATGCAAAAATGCTCCGCCGCAAAAGCAGAGGACGGAGCAGTATTTCTGATTCTGATTCTTTTGAATTCAACCATATAAACCTTATTTATGATAGAGTTTCTTGGTCTGATAAACAGGCTCGCAGGTAATGTTAAT
>CAMUZD010000112.1 GCA_947165115.1 uncultured Clostridia bacterium | reverse complement strand
CACTGTATGCCCTGGGTCTGTCGCTCTTGAGATACTTTATACCGAATCCGCCGCCGAGGTTGAGCTCTTCAAGCTCAACGCCGGTCTCATCCTTAACCTGCTTGAACAGATCGAGCATAACATTTGCAGCAAGCTCAAACGGGTCAAGGTCAAAAATCTGCGAACCGATATGGCAATGAAGGCCGCGCAGATTAATGTGGCTCATACTGAGCGCTTCCTTAATACTTTCAAGCGCTTCACCGGTTTCAAGAGCAAATCCGAATTTTGAATCTATCTGACCGGTCTTAACAAAGGAATGCGTGTGAGCATCAATACCGGGCTTGATTCTGAGCATTATGCCGACCTTTTTATCTCTGGCAGCGGCAATATCGTTGAGAGTATGAAGTTCTGTGAGATTGTCAACAATAATCCTGCCGACATTGTTTTCCACAGCCATTACAAGCTCGTCATAAGTCTTGTTGTTTCCGTGGAAAACGATATTCTCCATCGGGAAATCAACGGAAAGAGCAGTATAGAGTTCGCCGCCCGAAACAACGTCAAATCCGCATTTTTCATCCGCGACTATTCTTGCCATCTCCTTGCAGCAGAATGCCTTTGAAGCATATACAACAAGACCGTTTCCGCCGTATTCGTCATCAATTGACTTTTTGAATTCCCTGAGATTCTTGCGGATTTCATTCTCGTCATAAGCATAGAGCGGAGTGCCAAACTGCTTGACGAGTTCAACCGTGTCATAGCTGCCTATAGTGAGATGGCCGCGTTCATTTACCGAAATACAATCTGATACATACATAATTTTACACCTCTGTTGAGTTAATAATTAACGATCTTAATTCTTCGACGCCGGATCCTGTGACCGATGAAAATTCCACCATTGGAATATCGGCAAATGATGAAAGTTCACTTTCAATTTCGGAGCGTCGCTTTTCGGTCTCGCTCTTATTGAGCTTATCTGATTTGGTGAGGGCAATCACAAACGGAGTTTCCGACTCTCTGAGAAATCTCAGCATTGTCATATCATCCTCAGAGGGTTTATGCCGCATATCAAGAAGCTGAATTACAAGAGCAATGCTTCTGCCGGAGCGGAAGTAACCTTCCATAAGCTCAGCCCAGCGCTCTTTTTCACTTCTGTTTCGTTTCGCATAGCCGTAACCGGGCAGGTCGGCAAAATATACGCCGTCGCCTTTAAAGAAATTCACGGTTATTGTCTTACCCGGAGTAGAACTGACCCGCGCAAGATTTTTGCGATTAAACAGTTTGTTAATCAGTGAAGATTTTCCTACATTGGATTTACCCGAAAATACAATTTCCGGTAAATCACTCGGCGGGAGCTGAGAAGAAGTACCGTAAGCGGCTGTGAATTCTACAATATCAAATCTCATACCGCTCACCTGCTGACGAATCCGATGACCGCTTCACTCCACACCTGATCAACCGTTTTAACAGGCTTGAATGTTACTTTTTCTTTAACCTTGCTGTCAACATCATCGAGATCTGAAACATTTTCATAAGGGATTATCACTGTTTTAATTCCCGCTCTGTAAGCCGCCATTGATTTTTCTTTAAGACCGCCAATCGGAAGGACTCTTCCCCGCAGGGTAATTTCGCCGGTCATGGCGATATCGCTTCTGACTTTCTTACCCGTAAGTGCCGAAACGAGCGAAGTGGCAATAGTGACTCCTGCGCTCGGTCCGTCCTTGGGAGTGGCTCCGTCGGGAACATGAATATGAATATCGTTATTCTTATAAAAATCTTTATTGATGTTCAGTTCATCCGCCTTTGAGCGGATAAAGCTGACCGCAGTCCTTGCGCTCTCTCTCATCACATCTCCGAGAGAGCCTGTAAGCTCAAGCTTACCGCTTCCGTCAAGAACGGCAGATTCGATTTCGAGCATTTCTCCGCCTACACTGGTCCAGGCAAGCCCGTTTACTATGCCGACCTCGTCGCCGTGCTTATAATCTTCATTCTTATACTTTCGGGAACCGAGATATTTTTCGATATCTTCATGCTTCACCGAAATTTTTGATGCCTTACCTTCAACTATCTCCGCCGCGCATTTACGGCAGATAGCGGCAATCTTCTGTTCAAGCAGTCTGACACCTGCTTCTTTTGTATAACCGTCAATTATCAGTTTAAGCGCCTTGTCGGTAATGCGTAGCATCGAAGGAGTGAGTCCGTGACGTTTTAGCTGCTTTGGAATGAGATGTTTCTTTGCAATATTGTATTTTTCTTCATATGTATAGCTGTCTATCTCAATGATTTCCATTCTGTCCTGAAGGGGCTCGGGAATATTTGAGCGAACATTCGCTGTAGTTATAAACAGAACTTTGCTCAAATCATATGGCAGATCAATATAATGATCGTTGAATTCAAAATTCTGCTCAGGATCGAGCACCTCAAGCAGAGCACTTGTAGGATCACCCTTATAATCGGCAGAAAGTTTATCGACCTCATCGAGAAGAATTACAGGATTGCTTGTCTTCGCCTTACGCAGAGCGTCAATTATTCTGCCGGGCATCGAGCCGATATATGTACGCCTGTGTCCTCTGATTTCGGCCTCATCCTTAACGCCGCCCAAAGCAATTCTGACATACTCCCTGCCGGTTGCTCTCGCTACCGATTTGGCTACCGAAGTTTTTCCGACCCCAGGAGGCCCTGCAAGGCAGATTATCTGCCCTTTTATATCGGGAGCGATGGAAGAAACGGCTAAGTATTCAAGAATACGGCGTTTGACCTTATCAAGACCATAGTGATCTTTTTCAAGAATCTTTCTTGATTTTTCGATATCGGTTATTTCATCAGAATAAATGCCCCAGGGAAGTTCGAGACAGGTTTCAATATATGTTCTTGAAACCATTGCATCGGGAGAGGTTGAGGACATTTTTTCGAGCCTAACGCACTCCTTGAGGAGTTTCTCCTTAACCTCGTCATTTGCTTTGAGAGCCTTGATTTTCTCTTTATATTTAACAATATCTTCATCAGCGGCTTCACCGTTGAGCTCTTCATTTATGGTTTTAATCTGCTCCTGCAGATAGTATTCTCTCTGATTGCGGTCCATCTTTTCCTGAACCTTCTCGGATATTTCGCTTTCGAGAGAGAGAAGATATGTTTCACGGGCAAGCAAAACATTCATATCAAGCAGGCGATCGAGCGGATCGAGATTTTCGAGCATCTTCTGCCTGTCTTCAAATTCAATCATAATGTTGCCGGCAATGTAATCGGCAAGCTCACCGGGATCCCGCATCTCCATAACGGTTGAATATATATCATCGGGCATTCTCGGCGAAACCTCGGCATAGGCGGCAAATTCATCCTTCGCCTCTCTGACAAGAGCAGTAGCATAGGCGCCTTCAGTTCTCTTGAGAGAAACAGTTGCAACAGGAGAAACGTCGGCTACGAGATATTCACCTGAGGTATCAAGCTTATTCATCCTCGCTCTTGTGAGCCCCTGCACTGAAACATGAATCAATTCCTTCTTGCCGGGAACACGGAGCACCTGCTCCACTCTCGCGATAACGCCGATTTTGAATAAATCGGATGAGGACGGATAATCCTCGGATAAGGTTTTCTGGGTTACGAAAAAGACGGTTCTGTCAGTATCGAGAGCGTGTCTTATCGCGGCAGTGGATTTATCCCTGCCTATATCGAAATGCAGCAACTGCTCCGGGAAAATGACAAGTCCCCTGAGCGCTATTGCAGGCAATATCATTCTTTCGGGTTTTCTTTCCATGGTTAATCCTTTTCTCTTTCTTTTCTGAGATATGCACCCTCCGGCACATTTTCATCACAATCAAAAGTAAACTTCATCATCGGGTGAGGAGCATTGTCAATGCTCTCCCCTTCTTCATTTTTCAGATTCTTCACCTTAACGGTAAAAGGCTCTCTGCCGGGAGTCATAACTTCGAGATCATCACCCTCGAAGAAACGGTTGCGCTGAACTCCGTATAATACTCCGTCTTTACAGCCGGCAGAAACCGCAGCGACATCCCAGGCACGGACATATCCGCCCTTGTAATAAATCTGAGCATCGTCGAGCGGAGAAGTGAAATAGAAGCCGGTGCAATATTCTCTGTTGCTGGCTCTGAACACTTCCTGTGATATCCATTCGGGAGTTCTGAAATCCTTATCAAATCCGCTCTTTTCAAATACGTCAAGAGCGCTGCGGTAGGCGTTAACAGCAACAGCGGTATAATAAGCGGATTTGGCTCTGCCCTCAATCTTGAAGCTGTTAATACCGGCATAATATAATTCGGCAATATGGTCAATCATACATATATCGCGGGAATTCATAATGTATGTGCCTGTTGAATCCTGCTCAACGGGATAGTATTGGCCGGGACGTTTCTCCTCAACAAGCGAATAATTCCATCTGCAGGGCTGAGCGCAGTCTCCCGCGTTTGAATCCCTGCCGGTAAGATAATTGGATAGCAAACATCTGCCGCTGAAGGAGACGCACATTGCTCCGTGAACGAAGCAATTTCATCAAGCGAAAGCTCTCTCGCGAGAACTACTCTTTTCGCTCCCATTTCATACATGGCAGTCGCAGAAGCATAATTGGTGATGCCCGCCTGGGTGGAAATATGAATATCGATATCGGGAACGATTCTCTTTGCAGCCTGCATAACTCCGATATCGGTCACTATCAGTGCGTCAACGCCGCTGTCTTTTACATATTCAAGAAAAGCAGGCAGATCGTCGATATCTTTGTTTCTCGGCAGGATATTGCAGGTGAGATATACTTTCACTCCGCGAGTGTGAGCATAATCGCAGGCGCTCTTCAGAGCATCTCCGCCGAAGCTCGCGGCGGCAGTGCGCATTCCGAATTTATCCGCCCCGAGATAAACGGCATCGGCACCGTATTCAATTGCAGAGCGCAGACGTTCCTCATCTCCAACGGGAGCGAGCAGCTCGGGAAGCGGATAAATCATATTGAAATCCTTTCGGTTATCTGCTATTGTTTACACGCAGAACGATATTTGCATTCGCATCATGCTCCGCCTGAGTAGTGGCGAGATAAATCTTGCCGTTCTTATCATGGCGGAAGAAATAATAATTTGTCGCATTGGGATTGAGCGCAGCTTTTATCGCATCCTCGCCGGGATTGCAGATAGGTCCGGGCGGCAGCCCCTGAATTGAATAAGTATCGTATTTGGAAGCGTAAAGCACAGCCTGGGTATTGGTTACTTCCGGTTTAATATATTTGGTGATATAGGTGCTGGTGGAGTCGCAGTTGAGAGTCGGCCATGATGCGCTTCTTCTCAGACGGTTATGAATAACAGAAGAGATATCAGCCATCTGAGATGAATTCGCCGCTTCGCGCTGAATTATAGAAGCTATGATAAGAATCTCATCCTTTGTGTATCCGAGCTCATCGGCCTTCTTCTGATATTCATCGGTCCATTCAGTTTCAAATTCATCTAGGAATTTGCGGATAACGCTGTTGGCGTCGCTGTCAACATAGAATTCATAGGTGTTGGGATAGAGGTATCCTTCGAGCTTGAAGGTCCTGCCCGCATCGGCATCTATGTCTTTGAGAAAGTCATATTCATAAAGCGCACCTGAAACAGAAGTCAGGAATTTATTCTTTTTACATACTCCGAATTTATCGAGGCGCTCTGCAATCTGATATATTGTCCAGCCTTCGGGGATAGAAACCATGACGGTATCCTTACCCGTCTGGACATCGCGGAATCTCGTTAGATAACCCTCAACGCCGAGATTCTTATCGACATCATATACGCCGCTTTTATATTCAGTGCTCTTATGCAGCAACTTATTTATCAGATTGCAATATAATTTGCAGAACTGCTTCTGTTTCACCAGACCCGCATCGGAGAGAATATCTATAATCTGATCCGTATCAGCATCGATAGGAATCGTCACGCTGACGCTGTCATCGCTTCTTCCGAAAGCGAGAACATCATTGAGGCACGAGAGAGCGAACGCCGAAAGTCCGGATGTCAGTATAATCAGCACTGCAAAGAAAATAGAAACAGCGCTGCGACGTCTCCTTTTCTTTTTGGCGGCAGATTTCTGAGGAGTCGAAGGGACCT
>CAMUZD010000111.1 GCA_947165115.1 uncultured Clostridia bacterium | reverse complement strand
AGTAGAGAAAGAAATACACACGTTGTTACAATGAATAAGGAGAGAATTATAATGAGAAGAATTACAGCAGTTGTTTTAGCAGTTACCAGCATTCTCACCATCGCAGTTCCCGCATTTGCAGATGAAGTATCCCCCGAAGAAGTTCAGCAGGCTTATGTTACCGAGGAAGTCTATGCAGACAATACCCTTTGCGAAACCGGTTCAGACCTGACTGACAGCATTCCCTCAGAAGACCCGCAGACCATCCCCGGCGAAGACCCCGAAGCAGTTTCGGATGATGACTCTCTTATAAGCGACACCTATGTAGCTGTAATGTATCTCTGTGCATCCGGCCCGCATCTTCCCTATGTTTTCGGCCACACCTGGATATGCATCAGGAACATCAGCGAAGAGACTATCACGGTAGGCAGCCGCAATGTCAACCCCGGTGAAATGGCAAGCTTCGGCTTGCATCATGACGGCGGCATGCACTATGACGATGAGATGTCCGACTATAACGGCGACCGCGTAAGCGCAATAGAATACAGGCTGACCCGCAATGACCTCGATACCGCCGGGAGCGAAATTACAAACACCAGATGGCGCTGGTATGAATACTTTGCACATAACTGCACAAACTTTGCAACCTCCGTATGGAACAGGGTAACCGGCCAACACTTTTTCGCGTTTTGTTTTCCTTTCGTAGTTCAGTTACAGATGATGTTCAGAGATATTGACCTTGTGATGAGCAGCCGCTGACAACGGCTGCCTCACTTTCCCCGCGGCTATACAAATAATACTTGCGAAAAAAAAGAAAGGGGCATTGATTATGGCAAACAGATGTCATACCGAAGTGGCAATTTTCGACGAACGTTATGAATTGGAAATGCTTTACGACCGTCTGACCGAATTTGAGGCGGAATACCACGAAAAGCACCCCAAATTCAAAGAATACGGCATATACGAGCGGGACTTCGCGGAATCCTTCGGCTATAAGGCCAAGGATGAATATGACTCGAACGGCTGGATAGAGCACTATAAGCTTGATGATGACTGCCTGAGAGTCTGGCAGGGAGACCGCTACAACCCGCGCACATACTACTGGTATCATATCACCAGGCAATACAGAACTCTGGACTATGTCTTCTTTGCTCAGGAGCCCTATATGGCCGTGTTTGAATGCACGGATGATGAACACAGGTTTTTCGACCACAGCAAATACAGTATCAATGTCGATATGATATCGTATGACCATGTCCGGCTCCGCGGTCACGGAAATACCGAGGAGGAGCTTATCGATGACGTAAACAGAAACTGCTCGACTCAATTCGGGTCAATTGAGGACATTATGCGATACTACCTGTCCATTCCCGAAGATGATATGTATTCCGATGTTGACAATACATTCTTCATTTATTATGAGAACCCGTGGAGAAAAGAGGTGAACCCGTTCTATACGGCGGTCCGCAAAATACAGCAGGAAGACGGGTCGCTCAATCCGCAGGCGGATAAATGAGGCTCAAGAGTATCTGAATTAAGCGAATACAGGGCAATCCGGGCAACCGGTTGCCCTTCGCGGCTAATAAATAATACTTGCAAAATAAGGAGGTAAGTATATGTATAACCCAAGAGAAGGCAAACTTCGCAGAAACAAGTATCTCAATATCGGCTATGAGGACTCTTCCACCTGGTGGACCAGGAAGCTGCTAGCAGACTGTATCGCCGCTTATCTTGATGAATATGAAGAGGATGTGCCGCCGACCCCCGAGGAAGCGGTGTCTATGCTCAGAGATATTAAGAACGGGCGGGACTCGAAGCTCCTGATAATGCTTGAAGACCTGAGAGGGTGCAACTCTGCCCTCGAAGCAGCTCTCGGAAGGCTGCTTCAGCGTGACAAAAACGAAAGGGTCAAAGCGGCAGAGATACTCTGGCATATCAACAACGGACCGTTTATGCTCGAAGTCCGTGAAAATAAAGGAAAGGAGAGAATAAAATGAATAATTTCTACACAGTTACCAGAACTTCAAACGGCATTTCGCAAATACCCATCGACTCCAAGCTCTTTGAGAGCAGAAATATCTATATCGAAGGTGAAATTAACTCAGAGTCCGCAATTCTTGCGGTAAAGCAGATTCATCTGCTTAATTTGGAGGACAGCGTAAAGCCGATAAACTTATTTATCAACTCGTTCGGCGGCGAAATTATCTCGGGCATGCTCATCTATGACGCAATTCAGGACTCGCTCTGCCCCGTCAACACCGTCTGCCTCGGCAATGCTTACAGTATGGGCGCGGTGCTCGTCGCATCCGGCACAGGCAAGAGGTATATTCTTCCGCATTCCAAGCTTATGCTCCATGAGCCTCTTATCCCAACGAACGGCGGAGGCAGCGCATCATCCATTAAAGAGCTGTCGGAAAGCATGCAGAAGACCAAGGGCGCGATGAATGAGATACTCGCAAAGCATACCGGCAAGCCTATAGAGGAAGTTGAAAAAGCCACTGACCACGACCATTTCTATACCGCCGAGGAGGCGCTTGAATTCGGTTTGGTGGATGAAATTACCGGCTTAAGTGAATTTTTAAGGAGGGCTTAATTATGGCAGACAGAATTATTCTCGGCAACGGTTATTCGTTTTCAACAGACAGCAGAGAAACAGGCCTTAACAATAACGTGGCGGTTATCGGATGCACAGGGTCGGGCAAGACCTGCTCCGTTGTAATTCCGAGGCTGCTCAATACCTTTGAGACCAATTTGGTGCTTACCGACCCCAAGCGCGAGTTAATTGAGACATTTGCCCCCATGTTCCGCGAACGCGGATACAACGTTTTAGAGCTGAACCTTGATACTCCGTCCATGAGCGATATCTGCTTCGACCCGCTTTATTATGCTGAGACAAGCGAAGATATAAGCAAGCTGGCAACCTCAATTATCAATATGATACCGGATGGACATGCAGATAAATTCTGGGAATACTCTTCGGTTCTGATGACCGAGCTTTTTCTGCGGTTTGTTCTGCAATTTAAAAACCACCCGACTTTTGCCGACTTTCTTCTGGAGACCAGGACCGTTGAAATGGTGGAAAGAACCGGCACATCCGTCGTTCCGAAGCTGTCGATTGCGCCCGTCCTTGACGACTTCGCGGAAAGGCATCCTCTGCATCCGCTAACGGCCAGCCACCGCAATATGCATGAAGTTGCAGAAAGGACCATGGCAAGTATCTTTATATCCACCCGCGCCAAGCTTGCCAAAGTCTTCAGCAGCGAAGTTGAGCAGATGTTCCGCGACAAGCCCAGCCTTGATATTGACCGCTTCATAAATGAAAAGTCAGTCATGTTTATTACTACGGACGGAGCGGATGAAGGCATAAACGCCTATGTCAACCTGATATATGAGACTTTCCTCAGAATTCTGATGGATAAGGCGAAGGAATACCCCGGCGGCATGCTTCCCGTCCCGGTTCATATGATAATGGACGACTTCGCCTGCGGCACAAAAATGGACGCATTTCCCAAGATGATAACCACCTTCCGCTCCAAGGGCATCAGCTCCACAATTATCCTTCAGGATGAGAGCCAGCTCATTTCAATGTATGACTCTTTCGGGGCAAAAACCATTCTCAATAACAACGATACTCTGGTCTATCTCGGCGGCAGCGACGTGAACACAGCCAGGGACATATCCGAAAGGCTGAATTTGCCGATGGAGGATGTGCTCTATATGCCGCTCAATTCGCTCATATTCTTCAGAAGAGGGCATAAGCCCGTCATCACCGAGAGATACCGGCTGTTTGAAGACCCGGTATACCTTAAGCTGACCGGGCGCGAATGCTGCGAACCGATATAAACTCATCCCTCAAAACTTGCGCGATTTCCTCCTTTAAGCCGTGCGCCCGGCGGAAGTTTGGGTTATAAGCCGGGCATATTCGATTTTAAAATACAATTCAACGGAGGTAATTGATATGTCAGAAAAAGCTGTATTTGTAAAAGATATAAAATTTGAAAACGGCCCGTTGATTCCCAGGGGCACGGAAGGCACTGTGGAAGGAATATATATATGCGCCCTTGTCAACGGCAGAGAGCTCACGTTACCCGATTCGGTTATTGAAGAAGACGGCAGGCTCAAAATGCCATATATCACTTTGGATAACTCAGTCATTGATGCGGGCACCGTGTTGGAAGTTATCGATATTATCGTAGCCGTCGGCCTTTCCGGCGGCGTTGCGCACGTCAGCAGAGACGATGTTCTGATATCCCTGGATGATTCCAGGGAATAGTCATAGACCAAGTTTCTGATTATCCTTGAAATGCTTTGACATTTATAATTCTT
Source organism: uncultured Clostridia bacterium (assembly GCA_947165115.1). Taxonomy (GTDB): domain Bacteria; phylum Bacillota; class Clostridia; order Oscillospirales; family Acutalibacteraceae; genus CAG-177. The sequence goes on along the minus strand of CAMUZD010000111.1, from coordinate 1,756 downwards.
TTGATATAATAATCATAAAAACGGGATAACAGGAGGAGCGATATGATAATCAAATCTTTTGTCGGAGGACATGAAATCAAAATATTCAAAGATTGCATTTATAATCCGGAAACGCGAAAATACTCCGGAGGATCTCTGCTGATCAGCATCCCTTACAGCGGACGAATGCTAAACGTTCAAACAGAGCAAATTGAAGAAACTCTGGATTTCAACGGAACAGTTATTCCGTTGAAATCCAAACAGGTATTTGTTGATGTAGATCCTGTACCAGGCAAAGAAGAATGTGATTACTGCATCGTATCAAACATGTATGCTGCAGCCTGCAGGGATTTGGACATTGATACATCTCGGCTTTTGACAATAGGAGAAACAGTTACTGATAATGATGGAAATGTTATCGGCTGTATAAACCTGAACAAGAATTGAAACAGTTAAATCTGTCCATTGTTGAAACCGAAGATTTTCAACTGCTGTTTTTGTAATAATCCACGAATTTCTTTCTTACGATAAAAATCAATTGAATAATTGCAAAATAAGAATTATAATATTCTTAATTTATAATGTTTTTAATATTTAAAAGATTGGTGAAACAAATGAAAAGGTTTATAACAACGATTTCTCTTCAAGGAAGAGATCTGATTAAAACTGATTATATACCGGCAGATAACCCGGATCTGACCTGCCCGGAAAAAATCTCTTTCCCTATTCTGCTTGCTGTTAATAATAACGTTGATGAGGGTGAAGAAATAATCGTTTCGCCTATAATAATCAACGCTGTGGCAAGCAATAACAACTTTGAGATCTTTTTGGATGAGCTGAATGAAATAGCTTCGCGAAAAAAATTCACGTATTCCCTGCTGCCTATATATAAAGATCTCGGTGATACAATAGACGATATGATTAAATTGTTTTCAAAGCTGATTGATACAATATCTGATTACGAAGACATCTATGCATGTATCACTTACGGAACAAAGCCTATATCTGTCCTGACCATTATGGCCCTCAATTATGCATACAAAATAAAAGAAAATGTCCAGATAAAGAATATTGTTTATGGATTGCATGACTGGGAAAAAAGGCAATCGTTTGCTTATGATGTCACTCCGCTCTTTTTCATTGATTCGGCAATAAACAGCTTGGCAAAACTGAATCTGAAACACCCCGAATATGCATTGAGAGCTATGCTCGGACTGGAGACAGAATGCGAAGAAACAACTTTACAAGAATAAATACAATCGCAGATGAATGGGCAAATTGCGACAATCCGGTCAAAAAAACTGCACTGAGGATAGAATTATTGACTCTGCTGTATGAATTGCTGGAACCTCAACTAAAACAGCACGCCGGAAAGCAAGCAACAATAGAAGAAGAGCAGATATTTTTCTTAGGCGTTCGATGTTCCTACGATCTCGTTATGGACACCATTATGTCTGTTCTCGGATTGACACAGTTAAAAAACGGCAAAGAATCAAAATCCGTTTATGACCCGGAAAAAGGTAGCAAGTTCACTTCGTTTTAAATCTCTCTACTGTAAAAAAGAAGCAATGCCGTTTCTGCAACCAACAAAGAACAGAAAAAAGTCAAGCAAGGAAGCAAAACCTTCAAACAAGCCGAGGTCAACATTAAAGATTCGGAAACAGAAGACCATTTCGATTGTGAATACTATGAAGATAACCCGGACGAATATAAGCAGCCGGATGAATATTTCATTGTTATTCTTGCCGGGTATGTTTCGGAAATGCTTAAAACCGGG
>CAMUZD010000110.1 GCA_947165115.1 uncultured Clostridia bacterium | reverse complement strand
TTATCGAAGAGACCTATGAAGTAATCGAGGCAATCAACAAAAACGATAAAGACCTTTTATGCGAAGAACTCGGCGATATTATGATGCAGGTCGTTTTCCACGCCCAGATAGAGAAGGAGCAGGGTTCGTTTGATTTCGACGATATCTGCGACGGTATCTGCAAAAAGCTGATAGTTCGCCATCCTCATGTGTTCGGCGATGTTGAGGCCGATACTGTCGATAAGGTTCTCTCAAACTGGGATGAGATAAAGAACAAAACCAAGGGCCGCAAGACCGTCGCGGATTCAATGATAAGTGTTCCGCGCGAGTTGCCCGCTTTGATGAGAGCAACGAAGCTTCAGAAGAAAGCCGCAGATGTAGGCTTTGACTGGGATGATGCATCCGGCGCGCTCGATAAGCTCGGTGAAGAAACCCTTGAACTAAAAGAGGCGATAGCCTCCGGCGACAAAGCTCATATCGAAGAGGAATTCGGAGATCTGCTGTTTTCGATGGTTAATGTATCGAGATTCATCAAGGTCGATTCCGAAGAGGCGCTCACCAAAGCAAGCGACAAATTCCTTGCGAGATTCGCACAGGTTGAGAAGCTTGCATCTCAGAGAGGCATCGATATGAAGAGTTCGCCGCTCGAAGTCCTTGATTCCCTCTGGAATGAGGTCAAGGCAGATGAATAGAATATGATCGCCGTGAGGCGTCTCATAAAATAAAAGAAGAATGGAGAAACACAATGAACAAAACAGAACTCGTAGCTGCCATCGCAGCAAAAGAGAAGATCGAGAAGAAAGCCGCTGAAGCAGCAGTTAACGCTGTTACCGCAGCTGTCACCGACGCTCTTGCAAAGGGCGAGAAGGTTCAGCTTATCGGCTTCGGAACTTTCGAGGTTCGCAATCGCGCTGCCAAGACTGCTCGTAATCCCCAGACCGGCAAGGCAGTTAAGGTTCCCGCAACAAAGGTTCCCGCTTTCAAGGCAGGCAAGGCTCTTAAGGACGCTGTAGCTAAGAAAAAGGTAGCTAAGAAGGCTCCCGCAAAGAAGGCTGCTCCCGCAAAGAAGGCTCCCGCAAAGAAAGCTGCTCCTGCAAAGAAAGCTGCTCCCGCAAAGAAAGCTACTCCTGCAAAGAAAGCTGCTCCCGCAAAGAAAGCTCCCGCAAAGAAAGCTGCAAAGAAAAAATAAGATAAGCATTGAGGGGCTGTCCGTTTAGGGCAGCCCTGAGCTTTTAAGGAATCATTATGAGACTTGACAAATATCTTAAAGTATCGCGTATTATAAAAAGAAGGACCGTCGCCAACGAGGCGTGCGACGCGAAGCACGTGAGCGTTAACGGGAAGCCTCAGAGAGCTTCTTATGACGTCAAGGTCGGCGACATTATCGAAATCACTTTCGGCAGCAAGACATCCAGCTTCGAGGTGCTCAGCGTAAACGAATACGCCACCAAAGAGAATGCCTCGCTTATGTTCAGACAGCTGTGATTATTTTTTAAAAAAGCCTTGAATATTTAATAATTAAAATGTATAATAAATTCCGGTCGTATAAAACAGCTAACGGGTAAAACCGCAGGGGATAATATGAACGATAATCCGCGTAACAAAAAGTTGATAAGAGCCGCCATGATAGGCGTGTGTATTATTGTTGTTATCATCTTTGCTTTTGCTATCGGCAAACGTCTTAAGACAAAGCATGAGCAGGAGAATACGATAAGCAGCATGAGCCAGACCGTTTCCGAGATTGAGGAGCAGAACAGCCGCATTCAGGAAACGATTGACAACGGCGAGGATGAATCATATATCGAGCATGTCGCCCGCGAGGATTACAATTATGTTAAACCCGAGGAGCGCGTCTATTACGATTCAGATGATTGATTAAAATATTTTCAGGAAGGATTACCATTTTTTATGCAGATTGAAACAGGCGTTATTGTTGAAGGCAAAATTACCGGCATTACCGATTTCGGAGCGTTTGTCGAGCTTGACGGCGGCAAAACAGGAATGGTTCATATTTCGGAAGTCGCGCTCGATTTCGTAAAGGATATAAGAGAGCATCTCGAGGTCGGTCAGCAGGTGAAATGCAAAGTTATTTCGATTTCACCGGAGGGAAAAATCAGCCTTTCAATCCGCAAGGCGCTCGAAGAGACGGGCGAGGAACTTCCGAAACCCGAAAGAAAGAAACAGCATCGCCCCGCTCCGAAGGTATGGCAGGGCAATAAAAAGCCGGCCCCTCCGGCAGACGGCAAGCAGTCCTTCGAGGATATGATGGCGCATTTCAAGCAGGTCAGCGATGATAAGATGAGCGACCTCAAGCGCGCCGATTCCAAGCGCGGAAGTGTCGGATATTCCCGCAGAGGAAAGAATTGAATTTGAAAATAATGAGCACTGCCAGGCGATGACCGCGCGGTGCTTTTATAATACGGAGTTAATATGAGAGAGATTGAATTAAAAACCGTAACAGAAAAAATTAAAGAGGCGTGCATAGAGGCGAATAAGGTTCTGCCTTCCGACCTTGAAGGAATAATCAGACACTGCGCAGGCTGCGAAAAAACTGAGCTCGCCAAAAATGTTATGCAGACGCTCGCCGATAATCTCGATGCCGCACAGGAGCTGAGCCTGCCGATATGTCAGGATACGGGTATGGCAGTCATATTTGCCGAAATCGGTCAGGATATTCATTTCACTGGCGTCAGCTTTGAGGACGCCGTCAATGAGGGCGTCGCTCAGGGTTATACCGAGGGTCTGCTTCGCAAGAGTGTCGTCACCGATCCGCTCAGACGCGTGAATACGGGGGATAATACGCCCGCGGTTATTCATACGCGTATTGTGCCCGGTGATAAGCTGAAGATTACGGTCGCTCCGAAAGGCTTCGGCAGTGAAAATATGAGCAGAATGAAAATGTTTACCCCCTCGGCAACGAGAGAGGATATCATAGATTTCGTTGTCGAAACGGCAAAGGTCGCGGGAAGCAATCCCTGCCCGCCTGTTGTGCTCGGAGTCGGAATCGGCGGAGATTTTGAGAAGTGCGCTTTTCTTGCAAAGAAGGCACTCTGCAGACCTGTCAGCGAGCCTAACGGCGATGAATTCTATGCAGATATGGAAAAAGAGATTCTCGATAAGGTGAATGCCCTCGGCATCGGGCCTCAGGGTTTTGGCGGCGAGACCACGGCTCTTGCAGTCGCGATTGAGCCTTTTCCCACTCACATAGCCGGCTTGCCGGTCGCGGTCAATGTCGGCTGCCATGTCACGCGCCATTTTTCGTTTACTCTTTAAGCAAAAAACTTGAACAAAAATCGCGCTTATATTTCTACATTATAATCACTTTATTTTTTATTGAAATGGTGCTATAATATAGTTGAAGTATAATGCTTCAAATAAACTAAGGGGATGACTGTATGAAAATAACAATTACAGGCCGCAAATGCACACCCCGCGATTCTTTCAAAGAGCACGCGGAAAAGAAGCTTGCCAAGATTGAGAGATTTTTCGGTAGTGATGTAGAGGCTAAGGTTACGGTAACTGTTGAAAAGTCATCACAAAATGTTGAAATCACCGTAAATAACAGCGGTATGGTTTTCAGAGCTGAGGAGAGAGCTCAGAATATGAATGAAGCTCTCGACAAATGTGTTGACACCCTCATCAGACAGATTCGCAAAAACAAGACCCGCGTAGAGAAAAAGATGAAAAACGGAACTCTCGACCAGGCCTTTGCCGAAGAAGAAGTCGAAGAAGTTCCCGAAGAGATCGAATACGAGCTCGTCAGGCATAAGAGCGTTCTGCTCAAGCCCCAGAGCGTGGAGGAGGCAATCCTTCAGATGAATCTCGTCGGCCATCAGTTTTATCTTTTCCTCAACGAAGAGCACGGCGATGTTAATGTAGTCTATAAGCGCAGCGACGGAGGCTACGGTCTTCTGACTCCTGAAATCGAATAATCGTCGGGCTGAAATTCAAGCGAAAACAAATCCGGGCGGGATTCTTCCCGCCCTTTTTTCAAGGATATAATGAGTATAAATTTTGTGATACCGTGCCTTCTGGGAATTGAATCCCTGATAGCCGGTGAATTAAAAGAAATGGGCGCAGAAAACGTCGTGTCCGAAAACGGCAGAGTGCTTTTTTCGGGTGATGAAAATCTGCTTGCCCGTGTAAATATCCGCTCAAGGTTTGCCGAGAGAGTGCAGATACTTGTCGGCTCGTTTGAGGCGAGGACTTTTGAAGAGCTCTTTCAGGGCGTGAAGGCGCTCGAATGGGAGCGCTGGATCGGCAAAACGGATGCCTTCCCCGTCAAGGGTTATTCAATAAATTCAACCCTTTTCAGCACCCGCGATATCCAGGCAATCACAAAAAAAGCGGTTGTTGAGCGGCTCGGCGCGAAATACGGCGTCGAGTGGTTTGACGAGACCGGTCCCGTTCATCAGATACAGTTTGCAATCAATAAAGATGTTGTGTCAATGCTTATTGATACTTCGGGCGCAGGGCTTCACAAGAGAGGATACCGAACCGATGCAAACGGCGCCCCGATAAAGGAAACGCTCGCGGCGGCGCTCTGCAGCATTTCGCATCTCAAGCCCTATCATAAATTCTATGATCCGATGTGCGGCAGCGGAACTATTCTCATTGAGGGTGCGCTGATGGCGAAAAATGTCGCACCCGGTATAAACAGGAATTTCGCTGCCGAGAGATTCGATGTGATTGACAGAAATGTATGGAAAGACGAGCGAGAGGCGGCAAAGGCACTTGAACGAATTCCCAATGATTTTGATGCTTTCGGCTCGGATATAGATCCGCAGAGTATTGAGATTTCAAAGGCTAACGCTCAGAGAGCAGGAGTCGACAATCTTATAGAATTCAATGTTGCCGATGTGAAAGATTTTTCGCCGTCCACCGAGCGCGGAACGCTCATCTGCAATCCGCCCTACGGCGAGAGAATGCTTGACATAACCGAGTGTGAAATGTTATATAAAACAATGGGCGAGGCATTTGAAAAGAAGCGCGGCTGGAGTTATACGATAATCAGCCCCGACGAGGAATTTGAGACCGCATTCGGCAGAAAGGCAGATAAGCGCCGCAAGCTCTATAACGGCATGATAAAATGCCAGGCATATATGTATTTCAAATAGGAGGCGATGCCATGAAACATATATTTGTAGTCAACCCGGCGGCAGGTCAGGGAAAGAACAAGGCGATGGATTTCATCAAGCCTAAAATTTACGAAGTCTGTAAAAAGTATTCCCTCGACTATGAGATTTATCCAACGACCGGCAGGGGAGACGGAATCAGATTCGTAAAAGAAAGATCCAAGAGCGGCGAAGAGCTCAGATTCTACGCCTGCGGCGGCGACGGCACACTCTATGAGGTCGTAAACGGTGCCTACGGTTACGATAATGTCGAGGTCGCTGTTGTTCCGCTCGGCTCTGGTAATGACTTTGTCCGCTATTTCGGAACAAAAGAGGATTTTCTGAAACTCGACGATCAGATAAACGGTGTTCCCGTTGCGCTCGATTTAATCAAATGCGGCGACGAAATTGCTATAAATCAGTGCTCAATGGGTATGGATGCCGAGGTCTGCGCAAAGCAGGGAACTATCAAAAAATACCCGCTCGTCACCGGCGAGGGAGCGTATTATCTCGGTTGCCTCTATGCCATAGCGAGAAAAATCAGAAACAGATTCACAATCACGATTGACGATAATGAGCCGATGACTCTCGATGCCCTCTTCTGCTTTATCGGTAATGCGAGTTACTACGGCGGCGGATTCAGAGCCGCGCCCCTCGCAAAGCCAGATGACGGCCTGCTCGATATAGTCATCGTTGAGAGCGTAAAGAGCAGGGTTCAGCTCTTGAAAATGCTCGATCCCTATAAGAAAGGCGAGCATCTTGACTGGGATATAACCCATTTCACAAGAGGCAAAAAAATCAGCGTCCACGCGGCAGAGCCCGCGGCGGTCAATGTTGACGGCGAATGCCAGTATGTCACTGACGCAACCTTTGAACTTATCGAAAAGGGCATGAAATTTGTCGTGCCTTCAAATTCCGGATTCCTCAAAGAAAGAGGTATATAAACCATGAAAAACTGTCCTAACTGCGGCAATTCCTGC
>CAMUZD010000109.1 GCA_947165115.1 uncultured Clostridia bacterium | reverse complement strand
AACGGAATCATAATCGCCATCGGGAGATACTGCGCTATAGTTCCGAGAACTGAAAGATTTGTGTTACAGAAATAATTCTTGTAAAGATACTGGTTGAGCGATGCGAACTGAAGCTGACCGCTGATGAGAATGCCTGTCAGAGCAAGGATTACAAACGGTCTGCTCTTGAACATGCCGAGATAGGTCTTCTTTATATCCACCTGCGGTTCCGCTTCGGAAGGAACTCTTTCCTTGGTAGTGGCGTAGCAGGCAAAATAGAATATAATCGAGAGGACGCCCATTGCGAGAGCGAAGAGGAACATTCCTCTGGCGTTTGCTTCGTTGTGCGTCTTGCCGCCTGCTTCCTGAACCTTCGTATAAATAATGAAAGGAGCGAGGAGCAGGGGAGCTGCGCCGCCGATTCCTCCGCCGATAGTGCGGAAGGTTGAGAGCAGAGTGCGCCCGTCGGGATCATCTGTGATCACCGACGCGAGAGATCCGAAGGGAACGTTCATTCCCGTATACAGCATACCGAACGCTATATAAGTAATATATGCAAATACCAGTAACAGCGCCTGGCTCTCGGTAAATCTGCCGATATTGAAGAAGCAGATTATCTGTGAAACACCGAGGGGAATCGCAACATATTTCAGAAACGGTCTGAATTTGCCGTCTTTTGTCGGCCGGCGCTTTGCAACTATTGCGCCCCACATCGGGTCATTGATTGCGTCCCAGAGACGGGTGAAAAGGAAAAGGTTTGCAACCTTATCCGTATCGATTTTGAGGACGTCCGTATAGAATACCTTCAGAAATGAAGATACATAGGTTAAAACAAAGAGGTTGCCTGCGTCGCCGAGCATATAGCCCATGCCCTCTTTGATTCCTATCTTATTGGGATGGGAATTTTCGGGCAGACTGCGTTCTTTTGACATTTTTACACCCCGCTTACCTTGTTATCGCTTCAAATGCTTTTTCCGTGAGCTCCGCGATATTGGAGCCCTTTATTGATTTGACAGCCTCGAATACCTGCTTGCCCGCGCCTTCAAATGTTTCCTTGACAACATCCTTGATATCGGGGCTGATTTCCTTGACCGCCCTGAAAGCTCCGCCGATTGCCGAGAGCGCATGCTTTGCCGTATCGGTCAGGTTCGGCTGGCCGAGGCCGTCCGTAAATGCGGTGACTATGTTATCAACCGCTTTGCAGCCCTTGTCATCCGCATAGGAGCAGACTATCGCGAGCGCCGCATCCGTTATCTTTGCGAGAATATCAATATCGGGAACCGTTTCAAGCTCGCCGTCCTTGATTTTCCAGGTGCCGACGTCGTGCTGGAACGGCCCGAGGTGCATAGTGCTCTTGACTGCCTTGTAATCATAATCGTGAGCCATCATCATTCCGATAAAGGATGAGCTCGGAACATAATGCTTATAAACAGGCAGTATTTCCTCGTATGTTCCGAGGTGGAATATACCGTAGTCATGGAATCCGGGACCGTCATTATTGTAAACGCCCTTTATTCTCGCCCTGACTTCGTCCGAGCATCTGAGCGCCGCCATAAGTGCGAGGTTTCCGCCTTTTGAGTGTCCGCAGATAAGAATATCGCCCTCGAATTTCTTTGCAAGTGTTTCAACATATTCGAGCGCCATCGGGTAGGCGGGCGGATTCTTGTGAGTGAAGAGATCGAGGTCTTCCTTCCAGCCTGCTATCGTATCGTCAGTGCCTCTGAAGACGCAGACGAGAGTTCCGTCGGGAAGAATAAATGTTCCTGCGCAATATTGAATCGCGGGCTTTACGGAGTAAACCTCCTGAACCGCAACTATTCTCATCTGAGAATATCTTTTTGTATTCGCCATTGCCATCATATTGATGCTCGCGTGGTTTGTAATCATGAGTCCGAGCTTCTTGTGCTTGAATTCGCGGATTCCGAAAAGCTCATTTGCCGCAACAGCATAGTTTTTCGGCTCGGCGTCAAACGAGCGCGAGACAACCTTCTCGAACGGCATGTAGATAAGCTCGCTGAGAGTGAGAGCGTCCGAATCATTGAAAGGATATTCCTCAAATGTTTTGTCGCCGAACTGGTTAATGTATTCTCTTATTCCTGCCATAATTCAACCTCCCGATAATTTATCTATTATATTCTATCACAATATATTAAATAAGTAAACAAAATTATTGAATTGCTGCCGATTTTGGTATATAATCATTTTGGAAAGAGGTGCTGTCATGAGCGATGTAAAAATCGAAAAAATTTGCTGCGAATACTGCGGCTCCTATGTCGATGCCGATGAAAATGAAACCTGCCCCAATTGCGGCGGGTCGTTGAAAGACGCGATACTAAAAGAAAAAACGCGCCTGCGCCTCGCTCAGATAGCAGAGGAGGAGAGGCAGGATAAGCTTGCAAAAGAAGTAAAGGAAGCGCAGGACACAGATGAGGTGCTTGACCTCATCAGGACAATTGCCGGCTCAGCCGCAGGCGGAGCAATTGCAGGTGCTCTCGGCCGCGCCGCAGGCGAATTCCTCAAAGAGGATCTTAAAGGAGCTTTTAAAAAGAAAAAGTGATACAATATAAAAACTCCCCGCAGGGAATTTCCCTGCGGGGTTTTCCGTTTTTATAATCAATACTTGAAGTCTTTATAGATTACGTGGGTCGTGCCTGTTGCGGTGCCGGAGCCTCCGACGCCGGATATGTCAACCTTGATATTGAAGGTTACTGTCAGGTTCACAAGATTGCCGGTCTCGGAATCAATCTTTGCCACGGCTTTTGCGTTGCTGTAGCTCTCTTTGATTTCGGCATTTTCGAAAGTGCCGCCGATTGCGTCATAAATGACGGGACCGCTCTTGTGGTCATAATAATTCTTGTCTTCGTTGCCAACGCAGATACCGCATTTATCAATAGGTCCGCTCGACTGTCTTGAATTCTTGTTGCCGACGCTTGAAGCGCCTTTGATATCAAGGGTTACGATATAATATTTGCCGTCTTCTTTGATCGTTGCGTTGGTGATATCGCCTGCGGTGAGAGTGCTGTTTCTGAGATACTGATGCTGAGTGTCGCTTGCCCACTGACCCTTGGTTACGGTCTCGGTATATTTGTTCTTATCGCCTATACCGATGAATTTCTCGACCAGGCTCTTGAAGGTGTTGAGAACAACGCTCATATCGTAATTTGCGTTGTCGGTATAGCGCTCCTTGTTGAAGCCTGTTTTTGCCTTGACAGCGCCGTTGACAGCGTCGTTGTAAGCGGCAAGGATTTCTTCCTTGGTTTCGGGAACCTTTGCTTTTTCGGTTTCTTCTTCCTTTTCGGTCTCTTCTTCGCTTTCGCCTTCTGCGGTCGTTGCCTCTTCGCTGGTTTCGTCCTGCTTGCTTGTCTCGGATTCGGCAGGAGCTTCAGCGCTTTCTTCTGTTACGATTTCTTCCGTGCTCTCATCGGGAGCGGCGGTAGTCGTATCATCTGCGCCCGTCTTTGCTCCGCAGGAAACGAGAACAGTCAGCATTGCCAGTGCCAGTAAAACAGCCAGTAACTTTTTCATGATGACCCTCCGTGTAAATTTATTTAAGTATTCTTACTCTTATTGCGTTGATTGGGGATGTGTCAAATTCCTTGTCTGTATCGATTACTGTATAGCCTTTGCCCTTCTTGGCGGCGGTGTAAGTATTCTCAACCTGAGCTCCGCCTGCAGTTGCGGCCTGAGCGGCTTTCTCTGCAAAGCCCTCATCCTCATCGTGGAGGAAGCAGGTTCTGACGGCGAAAGCTTCGGGCAGGTCAAGGTCGGGATAATTTACGGAATGAAGGATTATGCCTTTTTCAAGATAATTTGAAACTTCGGATGCCGCCATAACTGCGCAGTTATCCTCGCTCTCGGGTGTTGATGCGCCGAGGTGGGGGATAGCGGTAACGCCGGAATGGTCAACCTGAGCTTCATTCGGGAAATCGGTTACATAGGCGGCAACCTTTCCGCTGTCAAGCGCGGCAAGAAGATCTGCTGAATCGCAGAGCTCGCCTCTCGCCATATTGACGATGCGCACGCCGTCTTTCATCTTTTCAATGCTCTCTGCGTTGATGATTCCGCGGGTGCCGTCGTTGAGCGGAAGATGAAGGGTGATGTAATCGGAACCGGTCCAGATATCATCGAGATTTGCTGTAATCGCATATCCTTTTGCCTTGAATTCATTGATTTTAGCTTCGCTCAGGAACGGATCAAAGCCGATAATCTTCATGCCGAGTGCCGCTGCGCTGTCTGCAACAAGAGCACCGATGGCGCCCATGCCGACTACGCCGAGAGTCTTGCCCATAATTTCGGGGCCTGCAAACTGTGATTTGCCTTTTTCAACGAGCTTCGGAACATTCTCGCCCTCGCCCTTGAGGCCTTTTGCCCAGTCAACAGCAGCGGCAACTTTTCTGGAAGCGAGAAGGAGAGCGCAGATTACGAGCTCTTTAACGGCGTTTGCGTTTGCGCCGGGAGTGTTGAATACAACCACGCCTGCATCAGCATAATCTGCAAGCGGAATGTTGTTGACGCCCGCGCCCGCTCTCGCAACAGCTACGGTATTCTCATCAAGCTTCATTTCATGCATTGAAGCGGAGCGCACGAGAACAGCATCGGGAGCGGCTATTTCATCGGCGCATGTATATTTTTCGGTATCAAGAACCGAAAGACCGATCTTGGAAATTTTATTAAGTGTCAGAATTTTATACATAAACTACCTCGAAAAATGTAATAATCAGTTGTTCTTCTCGAATTCCTTCATGAATTCAACAAGCTTTTCAACGCCTTCAACGGGCATTGCGTTGTAAATGCTGGCTCTCATACCGCCGACCGAACGGTGGCCCTTGAGGTTTACAAAACCGGCTGCAGCCGCTTCGGAGACGAATTTTGCGTTGAGTTCATCGCTGTCGGTAACGAAGGTGACATTCATCATTGAGCGGTCGCTCTTCTTTACGGGATTGTGGAACATATTGCTGCTGTCAATGAAATCGTAAAGGATGGAAGCTTTCTTTTCGTTGCGTGCCTTGAGAGCTTCAAGACCGCCGATGCTCTGAATCCATTCAAGAACGAGTTTGCACATATAGATTGAGTAGCAGGGGGGAGTGTTATACATGGAATCATTGTCTGAGAGAAGCTTGTAGTTGAGAAGAGCGGGAGTTTCCGGTCTCTCATGACCGAGAAGATCCTCGCGAACGATAACTACAGTAAGGCCTGCGGGAGCAACATTCTTCTGAGCGCCGCCGTAAACAACGCCGTATTTGGAAACATCCATCGGCTCCGAAAGGAAGCAGGATGAAACGTCCGCAATCAGGGGAACATTGCCGGTATCGGGCAGCTCTGTGAATCTTGTGCCGTAAATAGTATTGTTCTGGCAGATATAGAAATAATCCGCATTGGGATTGAATTTTGATTTGTCAAGTTCGGGAATGCAGGAGAAATTCTGCTCTTTTGAGGAAGCGACAGCGGTGACATCGCCGTATTTCTGCGCTTCTTTATACGCCTTGGTCGAGAACTGACCGGAGAGCACGTAATCCGCCTGGCGCGAGCCGTTCATGAAGTTGAGCGGAATAGCCGCAAAAGCGGTGGAGGCGCCGCCTTGGCAGAAAATAATCTTGTAATTCTCGGGAACATTGAGAACCTGTCTGAAAAGATCGAGTGCGCCGTATATAATAGGCTCATAAGCCTTTGAACGGTGGCTCATTTCGAGCACTGACTGACCTGTTCCGTTGTAGTCGAGCATCTCTTCCGCGGCTCTGTTGAGCACGCTTTCGGGAAGCATTGAGGGGCCTGCTGAAAAATTGTAAACTCTTGCCATATTTTTATCCTTCTTTCTGGAAATTATAAACTTATTCTGTTTCGGTAACTGCGATACCGAGATCGCCGATCTGAATACCATCTACTTCAGCGGGGCAGTCTGTCATGGGTTCGGATGCGTTCTGAACCTTCGGATACGCGATTACATCCCTGAGAGATTCGCATCCGAGCATCTGCATAATGAGTCTGTCAAGACCGAGACCCATGCCGCCGTGAGGCGGAGCGCCGTATCTGAAGGCGTCAAGCAGATAGCCGAATTTATTGTGTGCCTCTTCATCGCTCAGACCGAGCAGCGAGAATATCCTGCCCTGAAGGTCGGGCTTGGTGATTCG
>CAMUZD010000108.1 GCA_947165115.1 uncultured Clostridia bacterium | reverse complement strand
AGATTGAATCCGCCGGTATAGGCGTCAACATCTATTACTTCGCCTGCAAAATACAGCCCTTTTACAAGCTTTGATTCCATGGTTGAGGGGTTTATTTCCTTTGTGCTGACCCCGCCCCTTGTGATAACCGCCTCATCAACCGGTCTGAATCCCGTGACGGTGACGGTGAGATTCTTGAGAAGCGAAACCAGTTTTGCCCTCTGCTCACGCGTAATCTGATTGACCTTCAAATTGAGCGGTATCCCGCTGAGTTTCACGATTACCGGAACGAGCTTTTTGGGAAGAAGGGCATCGAGCGCGTTGATGAAATTCTTATTGGTATTTTCCGAAAAATCGCGGAGAATTCTCGCATCAAGCTGCTCGGGAGTCAGTGCGGGTTTAAGATCGATTGAAATTCTGTATCTGCCCGGCTGCATATCGCGGATATGCGCGGAAGCAGAGAGAATCATCGGACCTGATACTCCGAAATGAGTAAAAAGCATTTCGCCGAAATCTTTATAAATCACTTTATCCGAGCGCTCGGTATCAATCAGTTTTATTGCCGTATTTCTGAGCGAAAGCCCCATAAGATCCGAGCAAAAACCTTCATGGATCTCCAGAGGGGCAGTGTCGATTACCGTATGGCCCGCCTGCTTTGCAAGTGCGTATCCGTCGCCGGTTGAGCCGGTTGCAGGATAAGAGAGGCCGCCGGTCGCAATTATAACCTTATCGGCACTCAGGACTTCTCCGCTCTCAAGCCTCGCTCCCCTGACTTCACCGGATTCGATTATCAGCTCCATTGCTCTGCCTTCAATTCTGCGTGAATGCTTCTGAGCATAGGATACAAAGCAGTCAACGATATCAGCCGCCTTATCGGATACAGGGAAAATTCTGTTACCCCTCTCAACTTTTAAGGGCACTCCCCTGCTTTCAATGAAATCTACCAGGTCGGAAGGCATGAATTTTGAAAAAGCGCCGAAGAGAAATCTGCCGTTTTCGGGAACATTGTCAATAAGCTCCTGAACCGTCTTACAGTTATTTGAGACGTTGCATCTGCCCTTGCCGGTAATCATCAGCTTCCTGCCGTTTTTCTGATTCCTTTCAAGAAGCAGAACGTCGCAGCCGTTTTCTCCTGCGGTGCCCGCGGCCATCATACCAGCAGGACCGGCGCCGATTACAAGAACACGTGTTCTCATCATTTGTCATCCTCGCCGGTGCGGTAAACATGATATTCATCCCAGATCTGCTCGAGCTGCTCGAGGCTGTCGTGAACATCCTTCTCCCTCTCGTCGGCGCTCGCCGCCACAAGGGCGGTCACAAGGCTGAGCGGAGCGGTAAGGGAATCGACAAACGAAACCATGCTGCTGCCCGCAAGCAGAAGATAAGTCGCAAGCGGGGCAATCGGTGAAATCGCGCTGTCGGTAACGGAAATAATTTTTGCTCCTCTTGAGCGGGCGAATTTCAGCGCCTTGACCGTTCTTGAAGAGTATCTCGGGAAGCTGATCGCTATGCAGACATCGTTTTCGTCAATTCTGAACATCTGCTCAAACAGTTCGCTGGTTGCCGACGTATCCACAAGGACCACATCGTAAAGAAAGCACATGTAAAACGCCGCAAAGCTCGCTATGGAGGCTGAGGAGCGGACACCGAGAATATAAATCCTGCGCGCGGAATTGATTGCGCTTACAGCACCGTAAAAATCTTCTCTCGACAGGCCGTCAAGAGTCTTTTTTATTGTCTCAATATCTGCCGAAAATGCGGAGTCAAGAAAATCCCTGCCGTCGTTTCTTTTGGCCGCTTCCATTCTCTGAACGCTGGTGAGGCGGCTCTTGACCATTTCCTGCAGATTCTTCTGAAGCTCGGGATAACCCGAAAAGCCGATATTCACGGCGAAACGGACTACGGTGGATTCGCTGATGCCGACCGCTCTGCCGAGCTCTGCCGCGGTCATGAAAGATGATTTTTCGTAATTTGTTCTTATATAGTCCGCTATCTTTTTATGTCCCTTCGAGAGGGATTCATAGTATAAATCTATTCTGCTGCTGATATTATCAGGCAATTGGAACACCCCTTTTTACCGATAAATTATATATCAAAATGAATGTAAATGCAAGAATATTTTTATATAATGCAAGTTTTCTTTCATTTTAATTATGATTGACAAAGAGCGGCGGCAAATGTATAATTTTTTCATAACCGAAAGAACGGAGAAAACAAGATGAAAAACAACGAACTGCTCTTTTATACCTCCCCCGCAAAGGCGTGGACTCAGGCTCTGCCGATAGGCAACGGCTCGCTCGGAGCGATGATTTACGGCGGAACGAAAGAGGAAGTGCTCGCTCTCAATCATGACGAACTCTGGACGGGCAGGCCTAAGGATACATTCAGAAAAGGTGCTCCGGAAGCTTTTGAAAAGGCCAGAAAGCTCGCCCTCGAAGGCAAATTTCACGAGGCGCGCAAGGTAATCGAGGGAAAATTCGAGAGTGTCTGGAGTCAGGCATACCTGCCTCTCGGCAATCTCAAAATAAAATTTGACACAACCGGCAAAATTACGGATTACAGGCGCTCGCTCGATATTTCCGAAGCGGTCGCAAAGGTTGAATACAGGGCGGGCAAAGTTATAATCGAGCGCGAATATTTCGCATCTTATCCCGATAAGGTCATCTGCTCGGTTATAAGGTCCGATAAGCCGGTATCCTTCTCTGTATCCGCCGATTCTCCTCTGCTCTCTTTCTCGATTGCCGATAACGATACGCTCTGGCTCAGTGGCGAATGCCACGGTGAAAATGCCGTTGACAACGAGTGCCCGAATAAGAAATATTATGAAAATCCGAAAATGCGCGGCATCAGATTCCTCGCCGGTTTCCGCATCTTTACGGACGGGAAACTCGATGCGAGAGGAAATAAAATCAATATCGAAAACGCAACCGAGTCAAAGATTGTATTTGCCTGCGAGACAAGTTTCAACGGCTTTGACAGGCATCCATATCTCGACGGCAAGGAATATAAATCCGTTGTCGAAAAGCGTCTTGGAGAATTTGTTTTCGATAAAAAGACAAAAGAAAAAGCTGTTAAGGATTACCGCAACATCTATTCGAGAATGTCGCTGAATATCGAGGGCGTGGGCAGCAGTCTGCCGACCGACAAACGTCTTGCGGCATTCAGGAAGAATAAAAACGACATCGGGCTTATCGAACTGATGTATAACTACGGCAGGTATCTTATAATTTCATCCTCGCGCCCGGGAACCCAGCCGATGAATCTTCAGGGAATCTGGAGCGACAGATACGACGCCCCCTGGAACGCGAATTATACAATAAACATAAATACCGAAATGAACTACTGGCCGGTGCTGATGACAAATATGGCGGAGCTTGATGAACCGCTTACCCAAATGATCAAGGAGCTCTCCGTCACCGGCAGGACCGCCGCCGAAAAACAATACGGCGCGGGCGGCTGGGTATCGCACCACAACGCAGATTTATGGCGTCTTGCGACTCCGGTTGCGGGCAATGCATGCTGGGCATTCTGGCACGGTTCATCCGGCTGGCTGTGCAGACATCTGTTTGACCATTATGAATATACTCTCGATAAGGAATTTCTTGAAAAAACCGCTTATCCGATAATGAAGGGCGCGGCGGAATTCTATCTTGATATAATGACTGAGGAGGACGGAAAGCTCTTCCTCTGCCCGGGCACTTCGCCCGAAAACGGATTTATTTATAAGGGCGACTGGTGCCCGATCGGCAAATATTCCACAATGTCGATGTCAATAGCAAGAGAGCTTTTTACTAACTGCATCAAAGCCGCCGGAATCCTCGGCAGGGATAAAAGATTCGCCGATAAGCTCGCAAAGGCGATGGCAAAATTCCCCGATTTCAAAACCGGAAGCGAAGGCCAGCTGCTTGAATTCGACGATGACTATAAAGAGGATGAGATTCATCACAGACACGTTTCGCATCTCTACGCCCTTCATCCCGCGAACATAATAACCGCCGACGGAACTCCTCAGCTCGCCGATGCCTGCCGCAAGACACTCGAGCGCAGAGGTGACAACGGCACCGGCTGGTCGCTCGGCTGGAAAATCAATTTCTGGGCGCGTCTTTTTGACGGAAACCACGCGCTGAAACTTATCGAGATGCAGCTCAGGCCGGTAAGAAGCACGGGAGTGCGCTACAGCAGAGGCGGCGGCACATACGAAAATCTTTTTGACGCTCATCCGCCCTTCCAGATTGACGGCAATTTCGGCTATGTCAGCGGACTTACGGAGATGCTTCTGCAGAGCAGAGACGGCAGAATCTATCTGCTTCCCGCCCTGCCCGACAGCTGGCACACAGGCGAAGTCAAGGGCCTCAGAGCAAAGGGCAATGTGACTGTTGATATCAAATGGAAGAACAATAAAGTCACTTCGTATAAACTCCGCGGCAAAGGAAAATTCACGGTTGTATATAACGGAAAAGAAGTCGTGAAAGAATTATAAAATCAAGATGCCCTCTCCGGTTGGAGAGGGCTTTCGGTTTGGAATCGTTTCTTGCTCCGAATATCTTTGGACGGGCGGATAATATCTGTCTCGCCTGTCGGCTCGGTCGGCGCTTCTGCCTTCGGCAGAGGTCTCCGCCGGAGACCCGCACCCCTACGGAAGCAAATCGCCTATATTATGTCATTCTGATGCGGGACGCCGAAGAATCGCAGGTTTAAGAGAAACATTATAATTTCATTCCAATAGTATGTGCGTCAATGCGCTACTTCGCTTTGCTCAGGATGACAGAGAGCCCGGGGTCTCCGGGATGAATTATATATTGAAAAATAATGAATTTATGCTATAATTTTAATTAAGAAAAATAAATCTTTAATACAAGCGCAGATTACCATATATTAATCAGCTGACATAATGAATCGAGGTGTACCGTGATGCAGAAGAATGCAAAGACAGTAGTAACAGCATTTATTCTGATATTCGCTCTGACATTTTCTTTTGTTTATACAGCCGGCAAAGCTCTGGCAGGCGAAGAGGAATACGCAATCGTCGTTTCTGCGGATGCGACTTCAACCGAAATGTATGCTGCAGAGACGCTGCAGGAATATCTGTATGAGCTGAAAAAAAGCGTTTATGAAATTATCACCGATGATAAACCGTTTGACGGTTACAAATTCTGCGTCGGGGCGACATCTCTCTATGATACTGCCGCCGATATTGAAGGCAAAGCAGCCGATTCGTATGTCATTGCTCCGTTCAATGGCGGCCTCGCAATTTTCGGCGCGGGCTCGCGCGGAACTCTCTACGGAGTGCATACATTCCTTGAAAAATTCTGCGGTTTCAAATGCTACGGCTGGTATCCCGCAATGGTGATGACTTCGGATAAGATGACTCTTCCGCAGGAAAAAATCGTATATGAGCCCTATTTTGAATACAGAAATACCGACTGGCGCAGCGGCTGGATGTCTTTATATTCGGTCTCGCACAAGCTGAACGGCACTTATCAGTCATATGCTCCCGAGCAGGGAGGAAACATCCCGTACATCGGCGGAGCAAGCTGTCATACGCTCTCAACCGTTTTCTGCTCTGCCGAAAAATATTATGAAAGCCATCCCGAGTATTTTGCTCTGCGTGACGGCGGCAGAGTTCCCTCTCAGCTTTGTCTGACCAACGAAGAAGTTTATGAAATCGTCCTCGATGAGGTTCTGAATGTTCTTGAGGAAGAACACAACAGCGAAGCGGACCTGCAGATTGTTTCGCTCTCTCAGGCCGATAATCTTGATTATTGCGAATGCGAAAACTGCAGAGCTCTCGACGAAGCGAACGGTTCCCACGCCGGCTCTGTGATTTCGTTTGTCAACCGGGTCGCGGATGCCGTCAAGGCAAAAGGCTATAACAATATAGCTTTCGATACGCTCGCCTATACATATTCGCGCAAGGCACCCTCTCAGG
Organism: uncultured Clostridia bacterium; assembly: GCA_947165115.1. Classification (GTDB taxonomy): domain Bacteria; phylum Bacillota; class Clostridia; order Oscillospirales; family Acutalibacteraceae; genus CAG-177. Next base: position 260 of record CAMUZD010000108.1, on the reverse strand, counting down.
TCCGCCCGAAAAACAATGTCATCGTAACCCTCTGCACTTTCGAGTGCTGTTTTTCGCACGCTCTGGATGACAGCAGCTGTCAGAGCAACAGCGAATGGATTGAGGACCTTGAGGATTGGTCCGCAATCTGCAACAGATTATATGTCTGGGACTACACGACAAATTATGCCTATACGCTCGGAATATTCCCCGATTTCAACACATTGCAGAAAAACATACAGTGTTTTCACAGACACGGCGTCAAGGGCGTTTATGAAGAA
>CAMUZD010000107.1 GCA_947165115.1 uncultured Clostridia bacterium | reverse complement strand
GATAGCCATGACTTCGCCGGTCGCCTTCATCTGGGTTCCGAGTTTTCTTGAAGAGCCCGCTAATTTATCAAACGGCCACTTCGGGAATTTGACTACGATATAGTCGATAGTCGGCTCGAAGCAGGCGCAGGTCTTTCCCGTGATATCATTCTTGATTTCATCAAGATTATAGCCGAGAGCAAGGCGTGTGGTCATCTTAGCAATCGGGTAACCGGTCGCCTTTGAAGCGAGAGCCGAAGAACGCGAAACTCTGGGGTTGACCTCGATTACGGCGTATTCGAAGCTGTCGGGATTGAGAGCAAACTGACAGTTGCAGCCGCCGATGATTCCGATTGACGATACTATATCGAGAGACGCCGTGCGGAGCATCTGGTATTCTTTATCCGCGAGAGTGAGCGCGGGAGCGGCAACGATTGAGTCGCCCGTATGAATACCTACGGGGTCGAAGTTCTCCATTGAGCAGACAGCGATTGCGTTGCCAGCGGCATCGCGCATGGTCTCAAACTCGATTTCCTTCCAGCCGGAGATGCATTTCTCAACGAGAATCTGGGTAATCGGGGACATATCGAGACCGGTGCGGGCTATGATTTTAAGCTCTTCTTCCGTATCTGCAATACCGCCGCCTGTGCCGCCGAGAGTGAAAGCGGGACGGACTATAACTGGATAGCCGATTTCTTTCGCTATACGCAGAGCGTTCTCAACATCGTTACAGGTTTCCGAAGGAACGACAGGCTGGCCGATTTCCTGCATCGTCTCACGGAAGAGCTCTCTGTCCTCGGCTTTGTCTATGGCGTCAATGCCCGTGCCGAGCAGACGCACGCCGTATTTCTGCAGAGTGCCGTCTCTGGTGAGCTGCATCGCTATGGTAAGACCGGTCTGACCGCCGAGACCCGCGATGAGGCCGTCGGGGCGCTCCTTCGCTATAATTCTGCGGACCGTCTTGGCATTCAGCGGCTCAAGATAAATCTCATCCGCGAGATGCTTATCGGTCATAATGGTTGCGGGGTTGGAGTTGACGAGCACAACGTTAATGCCTTCTTCGCGCAGAACGCGGCAGGCCTGAGCGCCTGCATAGTCGAATTCAGCCGCCTGGCCGATAACTATCGGACCGGAGCCGATAACGAGCACCTTGTGTATATTCTTATCCTTAGGCATTCCGCTCACCACCCATCATTCTTAAAAATCTGTCAAATAATCCTTCTGTGTCTCTCGGGCCGGCGCAGGCTTCGGGATGGAACTGAACCGTGAAGCACATGAGGCCGGGATAATCGAGACCCTCGCAGCTGCCGTCATTGGCATTGATATATGTCTGATTCGCGGTGCCGATGAGACTGTCGGCGACAACCGCGTAGCCGTGATTCTGAGTTGTGATATAAGTTCTGTTGCCCCTGAGGTCTGTAACGGGCTGATTTGCGCCTCTGTGTCCGTATTTGAGTTTTACGGTTTTGCCGCCCATTGCAAGAGCGGTCAGCTGATGGCCGAGGCAGATTCCGAATATCGGCTTCTTACCGATGAGCTTGCCTATCTGTGCAATGCAGTATTCATTATCCGCAGGGTCGCCGGGGCCGTTTGAAAGCATGATTCCGTCGGGATTGTGAGCGAGGATATCCTCGGCGGATGTGTCCCAGGGAACGGTAACGACATCGCAGCCCCTCGCGTTGAGACTTCTGACGATTCCCTTCTTCTCGCCGTAATCGACAAGAACGACCGTGAACTTCTTATCCTTGCTGTCGGCGTGGAAGGTTGTCTCCTTCTGGCTGACTTCCTTGACAACATCCTTGACCGCGAAAGCTTTGATCTGAGATAAATCGGCGGGAACCTCGCTGCAGATTGCGGCGTTCATAACGCCCTGCTCGCGGATGGTCCTGGTAATCTGACGCGTGTCAACTCCGCTGATACCGCAGATGTTGTTGTCAACGAGGAATTTATTGAGCTCATACTGGCTTCTGAAATTTGAAGGATGCTCGCAGATTTCGCTGACGACGTAGCCTTTGACCGCCGTCTTTCCTTCAAAATCCTCCTCAATGACTCCGTAGTTGCCTATCATCGGGAAAGTCTGCACAACTATCTGCCCCGCGTAGCTCGGATCCGTAAGTGTCTCAAGATAGCCTACCATACCCGTTGTGAAAACGAGTTCTCCGATGGTGTCGTGGAAAGCGCCTATTGCCTCGCCCTCAAAGACATCACCGTTGCTGAGTACCAAATACGCTTTGCTCATATTATCTCCTTATTTAAGGGGAAAGCCCCTGAATTTACTTATAAAGTAGCCGCCATAACCGCCTTGATTGTGTGCATACGGTTTTCGGCTTCGTCGAATACTATCGAGCGTTCGCTCTCAAATACTTCGTCGGTAACCTCGAGACCGTCGAGGCAGAATTTCTCATAAATCTCTCTGCCGACCTCGGTCTTGAGATCGTGATAAGCGGGAAGACAGTGCATGAATTTTGCCTTCTCCCCCGCCGCCGCCATAAGTGCGGAGTTTACCTGATAAGGCTTGAGGGCTTCGATTCTGTCCTTCCAGACTTCCTCGGGCTCACCCATAGAAACCCAGACATCCGTATATATTATATCGGCGTCTCGGACCGCCTCATAGGGATCGGTTATGAAATTGACCGAAGCGCCGCTTCCGGCCGCAATCTTCTTGCATTCGTCAACAAGCCGGGTTTCGGGGAAATACTCAACGGGAGCGCAGGCGGTGAAATTCATTCCCATCTTTGCGCAGCCGACCATAAGGGAATTGCCCATATTGTATCTCGCGTCGCCCATATAGACGAGCTTTATGCCTTCGAGATGACCGAAATGCTCTTTGATTGTCAGGAAATCGGCAAGAATCTGAGTCGGATGAAATTCATTTGTAAGTCCGTTCCATACGGGAACATCGGCATACTTTGCAATCTCTTCAACTATCGCCTGGCCGAATCCGCGGTATTCTATGCCGTCAAACATTCTGCCGAGCACCCTTGCCGTGTCGGGTATGCTCTCCTTCTTGCCTATCTGCGAGCTCTTGGGATCGAGATAGACCGGATGCATGCCGAGGTCGGCCGCCGCCACTTCAAAGGAGCATCTGGTTCTGGTGCTGGTCTTTTCAAAAATCAGCGCAACATTCTTTCCCTCGTGCATTCTGTGGGGAATGCCGTTTTTCTTTTTCTCTTTAAGCTCTGCCGCAAGATCAAGCAGATAGGTGATTTCTTCGGGAGTAAAATCAAGGAGCTTGAGAAAATCCCTGTTTTTAAGTGATACCATATTCCCTCCGGATGTATAGTTATTCAATCTATTTTGAATATTATACATAATTTCTTGTATATTTGTCAATAATTATGCATAAATATTTGTAATTTTATCATAATTGTCAGTATATTATTCATTATGAAGTGTTTTTCTGTAAGATATTACAAATCAGGCGAGAAGAAAACTGTCATAGGAATAGAGGCCGATGAAAATCAGTATAGTTCCTAAAAGAACGAACGTATGAAATACCGCGTGAAAATACTTATGCTTCTTGCCTATAAAATACAGAACCGAGCCGACGGTGATTGAAACGCCTCCGAGAATAACGAAGGTCACGAACCGCCTGCCCTCCTCCCCGCTTCTGAAAACGGAAATAAGGCCTATCACGCAGAGCCAGCCCATAATTATATACATGAATATCTGCGGCTTTGCGAATTTTTTGAAATCCATGAATGTAAACAGCACGCCGAGAAGGGAAATAGCCCATACGGCAGAAACAATGATAATTGATTTTGTCCTGTTCTCATCGGTAATTGTCGGCAGGGTGAAAGCGGTAACCATACCGGCTATCATGAAGAAGATATTGCAGTGGTCTATAACTCTGGCAATCTGCTTTGCCCTCGAGGGCCTGAGCCCGTGATAAATTGCGGAGCCCGCAAATACGAGGAGCATCGAGAATACATACAGAATTGTGGAAAAAATGAATCTGCCGGGAGCTCTGCCAACCTGCATGCGGAGCAGAAGAAACGCCGCGATGAGGCAGAACGGAATGCCGAGAGCGTGGGTTACGCAGTTTGCGATATCCTCGCTCCTTGAATATTTCGCGAGAGGAATATTCTTTAAGTCAAACATATTTTCTCCTTACCCGAGCATCAGCACGCCCTGCGTTATGAGCAGTTCGCCGACGATATAGGTGAGCATAACAGTGAAATGGCGCTTGAAAATCAGGTCCTTGTTCTTATGATACCTGACGAGGAAGAGCGTGCAGTCCGAAATGAAGAACAGAACGGCACCGACATAAGCGACTGCCGCGCCAGCGCTCCTCAGCGAGGTCAGCTGCATAAGCGAGAAGACATTCATCGTGGAATTGCTCAGAAGATAGAAATACATCGGGATAAGCATAATCTTCGGAGTAGTCGGCCTGAGTTTATAAATTATTACCGCCGATATGCCGTAATAAATAACCGCCGCGGGAATGACAAGAGCCCACAAAACCGAAGAGAAATCAATCTTCGAAGCATAGACGATTATGAAGAGGATATGGGTGAACATAAAGCTGATGCCGCCGGCGGTAAACCAGCCGTGTCCCTCCGGAATCAGAAGCACATCTCCGAGCCAGCTTGTGGCGAGCGCGAGAATAAGCAATACCGAGAGCTTATCCGCCGAGACGATATAGTATGCGATAATGAATAGCAGCAGGAAGGGCTTGGTGTATTTCCTTCTCTTTTTGTCATCGAGCCAGGAGTGATAAAGATGCACGGCGCTGAAAACAAAAAGCAAAGCGAGAAATACGTATCTGAGAATCACTCTGATCTCCATATTTTCCGCTCCTTTCCGTTATAAATTCACTTATAAATATAATAACAATATATCAGTGATAAGTCAAATAATAATATTACATAAAATATCGAAATAATCCGCCGAAGAATTCGACGGATTATTGAAAAAATTATTCAGCTTTTTTGCCGTCAAGGAATTTGTAAACAAGAGCGGCAAGGACACCGCCGATAAGGGGTGCGACAATGAAGACCCAGACGGTTGAGAGAGAGCCGCTGAAGAGAGCGGGTCCGAAGGAACGCGCGGGGTTGACGGAAGTGCCGGTGAAATGGATGCCGAGGATATGAACGAGAGTGAGTGAGAGACCGATTACAAGACCGGCGACATTTGAATCCTCAACCTTTGATGTAACGCCGAGAATGGCGAAAACGAAGATGCAGGTGAGGATAATCTCAATGCCGATGGATTTGCCGATGCTCTCCTCAAAGAGGGCGTTTGCTCCGAAGCCGCAGTCTTTGCCGAGGAACGGAATCATGAGAGCGGCGCCGGCGATACCGCCGAGGAACTGAGCGACAACATAACCGATGAAATCCGCAATACCCATTTTGCCACTGACAAGCATCGCGATTGAAACGGCGGGGTTGATGTGGCAGCCTGAAACGTTGCCGATTGAATATGCCATAGCTACAATAACGAGGCCGAATACGATTGCGACCGCAAGATAATTGGCGGGTTCGTCGCATCCGATTGCGGCGGCAGTGCCGCAGGCGACAAATACGAGAACACAGGTGCCGATAAATTCGGCAATATATTTTTTGACTGATGCCATAATTATTACTCCCTTATTTCTTGAAATAATATACACGCGCCTCATAGGGCTTGGTGCTGAATTCATTTTTGCCGGGCTCAAGAACATCATAGGTATTGATGACGAGCTCGCCGTCCGCGAGATTGATTCCCTCGGGAGCCGTGAATTTCACGGGGTCAGCCGAGAAGGAGCAGATAACGAGGAGCTTTTCGCCCTCATAGTTTCTCTCATATACGAAGAGCTTATCGCTGTTTCTGTAATACTGCCTGAAATCACCGTAAATGGCAACCTCGTGCTCCTTGCGGAATTTGAGAAGCTTGCGGTAGTGATTGAGAATGGACTTGGGATCCTTCTCCGCCTGCTCAACATTTATATCCTTATAATTAGGATTGATATTGAACCAGGCCTTGTCGGCGGTTGTGAAGCCCGCGTTTTTGCTCGAATCCCACTGAACCGGCGTTCTCGCGTTTTCGCGGCTGACCTGAGAGGCAAGCTTGCAGAATCTCTTCTCATTATAGCCGAGCAGCTTATGGAAGAGACGGTAGTTATTGAAGGTCATTACATCCTTATATTCATAAAGATGATTGATTTCGATATTTGTCATACCGATTTCCTGACCCTGATAGATGAACGGAGTGCCGCACTGAAGGGTATACATCGTCGCGAGCATTTTGCCG
>CAMUZD010000106.1 GCA_947165115.1 uncultured Clostridia bacterium | reverse complement strand
ATCGGCGGGGATGTCAAGCTTTATCTCCTCATTGGGATTTGCGATTTTCTTTTCCTTTTTGCTCATGACATCACCTCCGCTTCCTCGGGTATTTCATCCGGTTTGGGTGATTCGGGCGGAGTGTCGCCGCCTTCGGGGTTATCCTCGCCTTTGGTTACTTCCTCGCGCCGCTTGAGCACTTCTATAACTTTCTTGACCTTGACATCGTCGTAGTCCCAGAAGAGATACGGTATGGTCATAAGCAGGTAACCTATAACATCTATTATAATAGGTATAACTATTATCTTTATTCTCGATTCATCGATGAAAAGAACATCCCAGTTGCTGTTGAAGCCGTATTTAAGAAGCAGCAGGGGAATAATCAAGCCGACAAACGAGGTAATCGGGCCGGTGAACCAGCCGAATACGCCCGAGAAACTCTCAAGACGCTCGCCCGAAAGATACATCTGATAGTCGTTTATTCTGACGTCCATATCGTGCTGAGCGGTGACGGGCACCGTTTTGCACATTTCGAGCAGAATCAAAGTGACAACGCAGACCGTGCCGCAGAGCATCACCTTATCGCCGAAGAAGAGCAGGGCGATAACAATTATACCGTTTCCGATTGCTCTGGAAAGCTGGAAGAAGATGCATATCTGCTTATATGAGAATCTCTTCATGAAGTAAGGTGAGAAGAAATCGGGCGGAGTGCCCGCAAATGAGACGAGGGTAACAAGCAGTGAATATGTCAGTCCGCTCAGGCGGAAGGTATAGAGATAGAGTATGGTAACAAACGGGAGCATACCGTTGCCCAGAGCGTCAAGCAGATCGACTATAGTCTTCATCCACTTGTATTTGTTTCGCATTACGCCGAACATACCGTCCCAGAATTTGATTTCAACTTTCTTTTCGAGAGGCGGCTGCGGAATTCTCTCCTTGATTCTGCCGATGAAAATCATTGTCAGTGCGACAAATACGGTGAAGCTTATCGGTATGACATATCTGAATACGTTTATATCCGCCCATTCATAGCGGAGCATACCGATGATTACGGGCATCACAATCGCGATTATGGAATTGAGCAGATGTGAAATCTTTATCGGATAGGTTCTGACAAGGATTCTCTCTCTTATATTCGGGCTGATATTCTGGGTGCAGATTTCAAGATTGTTCGCGAAGCCGAACATATTGTAGCAGGCGAACATAAGATTTGCTACCCAGACTCTCGTAATGACATCGGGAATGTTGTAGAAGGGGAGCCAGCCGATAAGGAATACCATCACGCATTTCGGAACGGCGTCGCAATAGAGCGAATATTTATATCTGCCGAATTTAGGAAGAAGCTTTTTGCGCCAGAAGATGTTTCTCGCGCCGAACCAGCCGTTCCAGGCGATATGGGTTCCGAGAATCTTGAAAGCGGAGGAGCAGTTTATGCCCTCGAGACTGTTGAGATAGGTCACGAATCTGCCCGACTGATTGAATAGCTTTGACGGGTCGAATATTATCATTGCCGTGCCCGTGACAAAGAGGACCGTATAGAGCAGATAAAGCTTGCGCTCGGTTGTCTTTTTGAGGAAGCCGAGATTGTCCGCCACATACCAGGTGATCATTGTCCAGATATAGTTGAGCGGCATATTGATAATATTGATTATCGAAAAAGTAAGATACGGCAGCTTGTAGTGATACATCATCAGGTAGCACGAAGCCGCGAACGCTATATATTCAAGTATCTTTGAGCCAGAGTAATTCGAACCTACTGCGAGCAGAATATCCTTGTACTCTTTATAAGGCACATAGTTTCCGGGCGCGGGCTCTTTCCAGTGGGTTTTAATCTCGGTAAAAAGCCCCTTTACTTTTGAAAGCATTGAATGAAGTCCCCCTGTCGGATGTGTTTTTGTAATTATTTACGCTTTTTCTTCCGGCTTCGCGGGAGCCTTGACTCTCTTGTTATGTATTGCGTTGAGAGCGCATCCGATTCCGAAGAATACTCCGGAGAGAACTATTACGACCGCCACGAGCAGCAGAGTGCCGGTTACAGGATTATACGGCTGATCCTTAAGGCCGGGCAGCATTGAGCTCATCTGCCTGCCGCTGAGGAAGGGATAGGGATAGAATCCGTCATGAGCGCCGAGAATAATGCATACGATAAAATAGCAGATGGGGTAAATGAGATAGACAAGGCCGTATTTCACCTTCGGAATCTTTCTCTCTTCAATCGGGAAGAACCAGCAGGCGGTAAAGAAAACAGGTGTAATCAGATGATCCCAGTAGTTAACGACATTTGAAAACCACATGCCGCCCGTGCTCACTCCGTTCACTTCGGTCGGGAAGGGCTGGCTGGAGGGGAGGAGAACGGTAAAATAGATAATGCCGGTTACCGCGATGTTCAGCGTGATTGCTCCTCTGAGCCATTCCTTGTGAGTCAGGGCATAGAGCTTTTTATTGCCGAAAATGCCCAGCGCAAAGAGAACCAGCCAGATATCCACGAGGATATTCGATTCATTAGTGAACATACGCAGGAAGGCAACACCGCTCTTGTCATTGGTTATGATGCGGTTCTCAATGAGATAATCCATAAAGGGCCTGAGAATATTCTCATAGCTTACTATGTGGTGAGCCATGATAAGCAGACCGATGATTCCGAATAACAGGGCAAATACCGCAAAGCCCTTATTGTCGATTTTCAGTTTTTGATTGCTCATTTTTTCTCTTCCTTTTCAAGAATTTATTTACAACAATTTATAATAAAACATATAAGATTGTTTGTCAAGTATGCCAAAAACAAGATTTACGATACAATTTATTCTGTTTATATTGCATTATTTCGCTGTTTTTGGTAAACTGAATATGTTATGCAAAGAAATCAACGGGAAAGGATGATAATAATTGGGAAAACTTTCTTTGACGGCAAAAAGCGGGAACACCCTTGAGCTTGAGAAGATGGCCTCGTTTCTCACTTCAAGGCTCTCAAAGGCCCAGCAGGGTCTCTGCCCTGTGGATACCGTCGCGGCCTTTGTGAATGTCTGCCTCTCGCAGAGCTGCGGCAAATGCACACCCTGCAGAGTCGGTCTCAAAAAACTCGGAGAAATCTATGACAGGATTCTTGACGGCGATGGCTCGGCGGAGGATATCGCTCTGATAGAGCGGACCGCACGCGTAATTGCCGTGAGCGCGGACTGCGCAATAGGTCATACCGCAGGCGAAGTAGCTCTTAAAAGCGTGCTCGCATTCAGGGATGACTATGAGAGCCATATTAATTGCAATCACTGCTCCGCGCGCGAGGAACAGCCTGTTCCCTGCTCGTCGCTCTGCCCGGCTCAGGTTGATATTCCCGGATATGTTGCCTTGACGGCTCAGGGCAGATATGCCGACGCGGTAAGGCTCATACGCAAGGATAATCCGTTCCCCTCGGTCTGCGGACTTATCTGTGAGCATCCCTGCGAAAACGGATGCAGAAGAGGTATGGTTGATGATGCCGTAAATATCCGAGGAATCAAGAGATATGCGGCCGAGAAGGCAGGCCACGTTCCGCCTCCCGAATGCGCTGAAAAGACAGGCAGGCACATCTCTGTTATCGGCGCGGGCCCCTCCGGACTTACTGCGGCATACTATCTCGCCCTTATGGGTCACGATGTTGACGTTTATGAAAAGAGAAAGTTCCCGGGCGGAATGCTCCGCTACGGTATTCCCGATTACCGCCTGCCCGAGCAGATTCTTACGGACGAAATTAATGTTATCCTCGAAACAGGTGTTAAGCTTCACCTTGATACTGATATCGGAACGGATATTACACTTGATGAACTCAGAAACAATTCCGACGCCGTTTATATAGCAATCGGAGCTCATTCCGATAAGAAACTGAGAATTCCCGGCGAGGAGCTTGAAGGCGTAACCTCCGCAGTTGATCTTCTCAGAAGAATCGGCGACGGCGACAGACCCGATTTCTCGGGCAAAAAGGTCGCGGTTGTAGGCGGCGGCAATGTCGCAATGGACTGCGCAAGGTCATCGGTCCGTCTCGGCGCCGAGAGCGTCAGCATTGTTTACAGACGCAGGCAGGAGGATATGACCGCGCTTGCCGAAGAGGTTGAGGGCGCGATCGCCGAGGGCTGCGAGGTCGTTTCGATGATGGCTCCGGTCAGCGTTGAAGGCGATGAGAGCGGCAAAGCGAAGTATCTCGTCGTAAAGCCGCAGATTATAGGTCCTATCGGCAGAGACGGCAGACCCGGTGTAAGACCTGCGGATCAGCCCGAGGTTAAACTTGAAGCCGATATTATCATAGTCGCCATAGGTCAGGCGATAGAATCCGAAAAATTCGGTGAGCACGGGCTTCCCCTCAAGTGGGATACAATAGCCGCAACAGACGAATGCGATTTTGAAGGCATTGACGGTATTTTCTGCGGAGGCGACTGCGCGACAGGTCCCGCGACGGTAATCAAAGCGATTGCGGCAGGCAAGGTCGGCGCCAGAAATATCGATACTTATCTCGGATATAACCACGAATTCGCTCTGGATATTGAGATGCCCGCGCCTTCTCTGCTTGATAAACCGGCATGCGGCAGAGTCAAGATGAAAGAGCGCGCCGCTAACGAGAGAAAACACGACTTTGCTCTTATGGAGCAGTGCATGACCGATGAAGAGGCCTCCCAGGAATGCTCCAGATGTCTCGGGTGCGACCACTTCGGCTACGGCAAATTCAGAGGGAGGTACTTCAGATGGTAAATCTTAAAATCAACGGAATTGATGTATCCGCAAAAGAAGGCACTTCCATTCTTGAAGCCGCGAAGGCGGCAGGGATAAATATCCCGACTCTCTGCTATCTCAAAGACCTCAATGAAATCGGCGCCTGCCGTATCTGCCTTGTTGAAATTGAAGGCAGGGATAAGCTTTTCGCCGCGTGCAACTGCCCTGTTGAAGAGGGTATATCGGTGCTGACCGACAGTGCGAAAGTTCGTCAGGCAAGGCGCGTGAACAGCACAATACCGACTGCACCACCTGCTCCAGAAACGGCAACTGCAAACTGCAGTCGCTTGCAGAGGAATCCGGCATAAACTTAAACTCCTATTCGATAACTCCTCCGAAGATGAACTGGAATACGGATTTCCCGCTTATCAGGGATAATTCCAAATGTATCAAATGTATGCGCTGCATCCAGATCTGCGACAAGGTGCAGAGTCTCAATATCTGGGATGTCGAGGGCACCGGCTCTCATACAACAATCGGCGTCGCCGGCGGATTACCGTTCGAATCGGCTCACTGCTCGCTCTGCGGTCAGTGCATAACCCATTGCCCGGTCGGCGCTCTCTATGAGAGAGACGATACCGCGAAGGTCAATGCGGCGCTCGATGATCCCGAAAAGATTACGCTTGTTCAGATTGCTCCCGCGGTCCGCGCCGCATGGGGCGAGGCGCTCGGAATTGACAGAGAAAAGGCGAGTGTCAACCGCCTTGCTGCCGCTCTCAGAAAAGCGGGCTTCAATTATGTGTTCGACACCAATTTCTCCGCAGACCTTACCATAATGGAGGAAGGCAGCGAATTCATAGAAAAGCTTACGCATAAAGATGAGCATAAATTCCCGATGTTCACCTCCTGCTGCCCCGGCTGGGTCAGATTTATAAAGAGCGAATATCCGGATATGGTAGATATGCTCTCAACCGCAAAGTCTCCCCAGCAGATGTTCGGCGCGGTAGCAAAAACATATTTTGCCGAAAAAATCGGCGTTTCCCCGGATAAAATCTATTCAGTTTCGATTATGCCCTGCACCTCGAAGAAGAGCGAGTGCGATATCGAGACGATGAAGAGCTCGGGCGAGAAGGATGTCGATGTTGTCCTTACTACCAGAGAGGTCGCGAAACTTATAAAAATGCACGGTATTGACGCCGCATCGCTTGATGAAGAGGAATTCGATTCCCCGCTAGGCGACGGTTCGGGCGCCGCTGTCATATTCGGCGCAACCGGCGGCGTTATGGAAGCGGCTCTGCGCTCGGCATATTTCCTTGTGACCGGAAAAAATCCCGAAGCCGACGCTTTCAAAGCAGTCAGAGGGTTGAACGGTCCCTGGCGCGAGGCAACGTTCACGATTGATTCGGTTGAAGTCAGGGTAGCTGTCGCAAGCGGTCTCGGCAATGCACGTAAACTGCTCGACGCAATCCGCGCAGGCAAGGTCAGCTACGATTTCGTTGAGATTATGGCCTGTCCCGGCGGTTGCGGAGGCGGAGGCGGACAGCCTATCTGCGACGGATTTGAGCTTGCGGGCGAGCGCGATGAGCATCTCTATAAGCTCGATGCGGATAATCCCATCAGATTTTCACACGAGAAT
>CAMUZD010000105.1 GCA_947165115.1 uncultured Clostridia bacterium | reverse complement strand
AACGCCGAATGCCGCGGCGAAGAGCGGCTGTTTATATTTTTCTACTACTGTTTCTATCGGCAGTCGCATACCCGGCTCCTTTGGATGGATTTTGCTGTGTCGTGAAGGTCCTTCAACTATAATACGGTTCAGATTCAGAAAAGGTTGCAAAAAAATGAAAAAATCAAAAAATAACTCGCAAGGCATTGCCCTGCGAGTAAATTATTGCTTTTACTGCTCTACTGCGTAAACGCTGACCTTTTTGCGGGTCTTGCCGTAGCGCTCAAATTTAACGGTGCCGTCGATAAGAGCGAAGAGAGTGTCATCCGAGCCGATGCCGACGTTGTTGCCGGGATGGATTTTGGTGCCTCTCTGTCTCACAAGTATATTGCCAGCGAGAACGAACTGACCGTCAGCTCTCTTTGCGCCGAGTCTCTTGGATTCGGAATCACGGCCGTTACGGGTTGAACCCATACCTTTTTTATGAGCGAAAAGCTGAAGATTTAACTTAAGCATTACTTTTTCCTCCGTAAATAATCTTGATGTTGTCCGGATACTGCTCCGAAATCTGCGTTAAATGAAGTTTTAATCCCTCGAGTATCTTTATTGATGTATCGTTTGAATCAATAAGTCTGAAATTCAAATAACCGTCCTTTTCGGAAATATCGGCTCTGTCGCCGATTACCTCGGTTATTGTATTCGCAGCCATAAGCACTGCCGAGGAGATTGCCGCGCAGACTATATCGCTCCCTTCAAGAGCAAAGCCTGAGTGGCCGCTGATTTCAAAGCCCGTCAATCGATTTTCATCGATGTAAAACCTGACCTGAGTCATGAAAACTTATGCGTTGATGGCGGAGATTTCAACCTTGGTGTAAGGCTGTCTGTGACCGAGCTTACGCTTTTCGTTCTTCTTGGGCTTATAGGTCATAACCGTGATCTTTTTGCCTTTGCCGTTCTTTACGACTTTGGCAGCTACTGTTGCGCCGGATACATAGGGAGCTCCGACTTTGATACCGTCATCGGTGCCGACTGCGATTACCTTATCAAAGGTATATTCGCTGTCATCTTCAGCGCCAAGCTTCTCGACGAAAATAACGTCGCCGGCTTCTACCTTATACTGCTTGCCGCCAGTTTCGATAATTGCATACATTAGGATTACCATTCCTTATTTAAGACTCGCTGTCATCGGGCTCATTTTACTGATTTCCGGGCATAACTAACCCGCCCCTGACAAGCGGCATTAGGGATTATATCATAAGTATAATATAATGTCAATTATTTTTTTATCTTTTTCTGCTCTTTTGCGGCCGTTATAGTATTTCGCATAAGCATGGTTATTGTCATAGGGCCGACGCCGCCGGGAACAGGTGTGATATATGAGGCTTTGGGCTCGATATTGACATAATCCACATCGCCGCAAAGCTTACCGTTTTCGTCCCTGTCCATACCGACATCGATGACTATTGTGCCCTCCGAAACCATATCGGTAGTCACGAATTTCGGCTTGCCGACGGATGCAATAAGAATATCGGCGCTCCTTGTCATCTCGGAAAGATTCTTTGTCTTTGAGTGGCAGAGCGTTACCGTTGCGTTTGCTGCGGTCATAAGCATAGCCATTGGTTTACCGACTATGTTGCTTCTGCCGATTATAACGCAGTGCATTCCCGCAGGATCTATGCCTTCATATTCAAGCATTTTCATCACTCCGTGAGGAGTGCAGGGAAGCATAGCGCCGTTTCCTATTGAGAGACGCCCGACATTCTCAGGATGGAAACAGTCGACATCCTTATCGGGTGATATTCTCTCGAGCACAGCATCCGAATCAATCTGCTTCGGAACGGGAAGCTGGCAGAGAATACCGCTGACCGCTTCATCCGCATTGAGCTCGTCAATAAGAGAAAGCAGCTCATCGGTTGAAGTCTCTTCGGGCAGAGCGTATTCTCTTGAAATAATACCTATATTTTCACAAGCCGCTTTTTTATTATTCACATACACTCTTGAAGCAGGATCGCTGCCGACAATGATAACCGCGAGGCAGGGATAAATGCCCTGAGAATTAAGCTCAGCGACCTCATCCTTCATAAGAGCTAAATTATAATCTCTGATTTTTTTGCCGTCTATGATTTTTGCCATTGTAAACCGCCTTGAAATTATTCTACTTTATTATCTGTTTGTGATTCTGTGTCTTCGTCTGTTTCTTCAGTTATATCAGTATCAGCCTCACCGTTCTCAGACGTTTCGACAGAATCGGATTTTTTTGATTTCTTTGCTTTGAGAGCCGCGTATTCCTCTTTGCTGACTCTTTCTTTACCGACAATGTAATAATCAATGCCTTCGACAGGTTTCGGATGTTTCGTATATTTAACGGTAAATATTATCAGCAGAACAAGACACACAAGAGCTATTGCCGCAGAAAGCACCTGAGAGGTGCGTATATCTGTATTGCCGATGTAGAGGCTATCGGTCCTCAAGCCTTCTACAAATGTGCGCTCGGCACCATACCATAAACCATACCAGAGAATCATCTGGCCGCTGAATTTGCGGAATTTCCTGCAGATGAGCCACAATACAAACACGCCTAGCAGGCACCACAGAGATTCATAGAGAAAGGTCGGATGGACCGGCTTATTCCAGTCAACGCTGATACCTTTGGCTGTGATTTCGAAATAGTTCTGATATAGATACTGGATCGTCTTTTCACTCTTCATGCCCCATGGCAGATCGGTATTTGTGCCGAACGCCTCCTGGTTTACGAAGTTTCCCCATCTGCCGATACCCTGACCGACTAGGAACGAAATACCGCAGCAATCGAGAAGATTGAGAAAATTGAGTTTCTCAACTCGCGCAACTATAAACGCCGCAATAACACCGGCGATGAGTCCGCCGTAAATAGCGAGACCGCCTTCCCAGATTTTGGGAATTTCGGAAAGATGATCCGAATAATAATCCCACTTGGAAAAGACATAATAGAGTCTCGCGCCGACTATGCCGGCAACCGTTCCGTAAATGAGGACATCAACCATTTTATTGAGGTCGATTTTCCAGGTATATGCAATTCTGCCGCCGAGCAAAACGGCGAGCAGAAAGCCGAACGCGATAATTGCGCCATACCAGTGAATAACTATATCCTTACCGAAAACCGAGAAATCGGCCAGGATTGACGCAACCGGTATACCTTTCTTTAAGGCAGTGAAAAATACTACTGTATATCCGGACATAACGCCACCTCAATCCATAGGAAGGATTACCGAGAGAGCAGATCCGGCATCGGTCAGCTTCTTGAGTCTCTCATTAGCTTTAGTAACGTTGAGTTTGCGGATTGTATCAAGCTCAGCAAAAGGCTTATAACCTGCAAAATACATATTCATCTGTCCGTTTGCGATATCGTCTATATCATTATATGACATTACGCTTCTGCCGTAAATCTTACGCTTGGCTCTTTCAAAAGCTTTCTTATCGAGACCGCTCTTTTTGACCTTTTTAATCTCATCCTTTATGAGTTTGGCTACCTTTTCGGGATCGTCGCTCGTGCCGCCGATCATGACGGTTGAGAATCCGAAACCGTTGAAAATCTGCCCACCGAAATCCATCTCGATAAGGCCGTCGTCAAGCAGTTTTTTGAAGAACGGACTGGATTTTCCGAAAAGAGCTTCAATCATCGCTGTAGATGCCAGCTCGTCCTCCATCGAGATTTCGGGAGTCTTTAATTCTTCCTTATATCCGAGAAGAAACTGTTTCTTGCCGACTGCAAGCTTTTTCTCTACATACTTTGAAATAGCCTTTGCTGATTCGGGAACAAACTTTCTGTCCGGAACAGCTTTCTTTTTGCGGGTAATCGCCTTGCTGACCTGATTGAAAATCTTATCCGGATCAACATTTCCGGCGATACTGAGAATCATATTGGAAGGATTGTAATATGTATCGTAAATCGAATAGAGCAGTTTATCATCAATCTGAGCAATCGATTCCTGAGTGCCCGCTATGTCAATTCTGACGGGATGCTCTTTATAAAGACATTTGAGCAGATTGAACATAACTACCCAATCGGGGAGATCCTGATACATCCTGATTTCCTGCCCTATTATCCCCTGCTCTTTTTTTACAGTCTCGGCAGTGAAATAGGGCTTCTGAACGAAATCAAGCAGATAACCGAGAGAGGTATCTATATTTTCGCTGCCTTTGAAAAGGTAGGCTGTATGCTCAAAACTCGTATAGGCATTAGCCTGAGCTCCGGTCTTTGCAAAAAGTTCAAACGCATCGAGCTCTTCGCTTTCAAAGAGCTTGTGCTCAAGGAAATGGGCAGTGCCTTCCGGAATCTTGACATACTTCCCGTTTGACTTGCCGAGATAATTATCTATTGAGCCGTATTTTACGGCAAAAACAGCATAAGCCGAATCATAACCGGCTTTGGGAGCTACTCTGATTTCGAGGCCTGAAGAATGCTTGCCGCAGAAAATGCTTTCGCCGAGTTTTTCGTCTTTATACTCTTTATACTTCATCTTCCGCATCCTCGCTTTCCACTGCCTCAAGCATATATATTTTATCTATTGAAAGCAGCTTTGCCGCTTCGCAGACCTCTTCTTTGGTTACTTTATCGTAACCGTCAGCTGTCTCCTCTGGGGTCATTATATTATCTTCTAGAATGAACGATTTATACCAGCCGCAAACAGCCTCGGGCGTAGAGAGAGTAAGCCCCTCCCTGAGAGAACGCTTTGAAGCGGCGAGCGTTTCGTCATCGAATTTGCCTTTTCTGACATCGTCAAGCTGATTAATAATTGCAGTGGAAACCTGCTTCTCTTTATCTGTATCTATGCCGCTCTGGACAAAGATAATACCTTTAGAAGAAACAAATGACGCACTGCAGTAATAAGCGAGGCTCATCTTTTCGCGGACATTGGCAAAAAGCTTTGAATATGTGCCGCCGCCGAATATATCGCACATGACGCGAAGCGGGAAATAATTATCATATCTGTCTTCGCTGCCGGTGCGGAAGCCGAAAACAAGTTTGCCCTGCTTCATCGGGAACTGCTCGACTCCCCTTCGGAAATGCTGACCTTTCTTAAAGAATATGGTATTGATTTCACAGGGTTCTCTGTCAACAGTCTTGAATTGCTTGGAGAAAAGGCGGTTGATTTTGGTGATATCAGCACAGCCGACAGTCGTAATCTGGATAACGGCAGTTTTAAGCAGATTCTTCCATGCTGCAAAGATATCGGTCATCTTGACGTTTTCGACTTCTTCGACGGTGCCGTATTCGCTCCTGCCGAAAGGCTCGTTGGCGCACATGAGTTCGGTGCATTTTTTAAGAGCATAGTATCTCTTGTTGTCGAGCTCGGCAAGAATATTGTTTATGAGAAGACGCTTTTCGCTCTTGAGTGCATCCTTCCCGAAGCTTGATCCCTTGACATTGGGATTGAAAATCAAATCACAGAGAAGCTTTGCGCATTCGTCGGTAATGCTCTCATCTTCAAGCGCAAATCTGTCATCAAGGCACGTGACAGAAAGGGACAGCACCTGCGCATCGCCGATTTTTCTCACACTGCATCCGAGTGAAGCGCCGTAAAGCTCATCGAGCTTTGCGTTAAGAGAAGTAAAATCGGGATAATCCTTGCATGAGCGGGAAAGAAGGCCAATAAGCAGAGCGTTTGCCGCCGCATTTTCATCAAGAGGAACAGCCATCGAAATATCGATGATGTTGGTCTTATATTTATCTGTCTTTACGCTGACAACCCTGACGCCGGGTGCAGTGGTTTTGGTTTTGAACATTTACACACTTCCTGACCGATTATATTTATAATTCGCCGAGCGGTTTAAAGCCGCAGAAAGTAAATAATTACAGATTAAACATCACATTCGATAAGCTGGTCGTAAGTCTCTCTCTTGATGACTTCTCTAGCCTTTCCGTTCTTTACGAAAACTACGGGCAGGCGGGGAATTCTGTTATAATTTGAAGCCATTGAATAAATATATGCGCCGGTGGAAAGAACCGCAAAAAAATCGCCCGGCTCCACCGGCTGAAGGCGGGTCCATTCCTGAATCAGGTCGCCGCTCTCGCAACATTTACCCGCAACTGTTACTGTCCAGTCTCTCTTTTCGCTCGCTTTATTTGCGCAGACAACTTCATATGTGGACTGATACAGAGCATATCTCGGGTTATCTCCCATACCGCCGTCAACGGAAATGTAGGTTCTCACATCAGGAATATCCTTGACACAGCCAACAGTATAGAGAGTGATACCTGCGGCGCCGACTATTGAACGACCGGGCTCAATAAGAATGAAGGGGGTTTTAAGACCGAGTTCAGCAGCATAAGAGTTGACAGCGAGGCTGACCTTACGCATATAGT
>CAMUZD010000104.1 GCA_947165115.1 uncultured Clostridia bacterium | reverse complement strand
CGCGTTTTCGATAACACCCTTCTCCTCGCCCGCGTCGACCATCATGCGGATTTCTTCCTCGGTCACATTTTCCTCATCGGCATTCGGATCAAAGCCGAAAAGGCGGACCACTCCGTTAGTGGAGAGGGAGAGGAATTTTACAAACGGTTTTGTGATTTTTGAGAAGCCGAGAAGGATGCCGACCACTTTATACGACACCTTTTCGGGTATCTGCATCGCGATTCTCTTGGGCGCGAGCTCGCCGAGAACGAGCGAAAAATAAGACATGATTATCGTAATCACAACTACCGAAAGCGCCGAAATCACTCCGGCAGGCACGGGATTGCCCGGTATTGCGGCAATCTTCGCCGTCAGCATCGAGGCAAAATTCTGCGAGGCCGATGCCGAGGTGAGGAAGCCCGCGAGAGTGACGCCTATCTGGATTGTTGAAAGAAAGGTGCTTGAATTCTCAGTAAGTTTTACAATCTGCTTTGCCTTTTTGTCTCCCTCGTCGGCAAGATGTTTTATCTTTGTATCATTGAGGGAAATAATCGCTATCTCGCTCATCGCAAAGAAGGCGTTGATGATAATAAGCACGAGCAGAAGCAGAAGCTTCAATACGATTTGTAAGCCTGGACCCATACGGGTTGATCACTCCTTGTTTATGTTAAGAATTGGTTATTTGCAAAGGGAAATAAGGTCATTGACATCCGCTGTCGCGAGGCATTCGACGGTATCGGACGCGCCGTAGTAAATCTTGACCTCGCCGCTGTCTTCAAGAATCATTCCGCCCGGGAATATGACATCCTTGCGGAAGCCGTTTTCAAGTTCATAATCCCTGTCGCAGACTATCAGCGGTTTATCGCAATATCCTGTAATTTTTGAAGGATCATCGGGATCGAGCAGCATAATGCCCGCTCTGTAGGTTTTCTGCCATTTATCCTCCCAACCGTTTTTGCCTCTTGAGTGGTCGATTTCGACGGCGTGGAACAGCGTCAGCCAGCCCTTTTCCGTTTTGACGGGAGGTGCGGCGGGGCCGATTTTATTATCGGCATAGGCAACATCCTCAACGCCCATAATCAGCCTGTGATTGCCCCAGTGAATAAGGTCGGGGCTCTCGCATACCCACATATCGAATCTGTCTTTTCCTCTTGAATACATCGGCATCGGGCGCTCGAGGAGCACATAACTGCCGTTTACCTTTTCGGGGAGAAGAGCAAGATTGCGGTTATCGGGAGGCAGAAGGGAAATAATTTCAATAAAGCTGAAATCATGCAGTTTTCCGACTCCGCCCATAAGGCCGTGATAAGTATCACAGGCAAAACAGATGAATATTTCGCCGTCAATAACGGTCAGACGCGGATCGTAAATCCTTTTGATTTCGGGATTTTCTTCGATCTTGAGAATTATATCGCTGACATCCCATTTTATTCCGTCATCGCTGAAAGCGACGCCGAGGCTCGTGCCCTCAAATTTTTTGCCGTCAAATGCTCCGTAATCATTGCGGAAAACCATGACGTATTTACCGTCAAGTTTGCATACGCCAGCGTTGAAAACAAGCTCCGCCGGATAAGGAACATCCGCCTTCGTGAGAACGGGCCTGTCAAGCTTTTTGATTATATCGTGTGATTTTTCCATTATCTCTTCACTCTCGCGTTTCCGCTCCATACCGACCATATCATATCCTCATCAGCAGGTTGCGCGTAGTCGGTCAGGAAGGTCGTCGCAAGCGCTCCGCTCGCCCAGCCGAATTCAATCCATCTCGCGCTTTCCCAACCCTTGATGATTGCATAGAGCAGGCCGCCGACAAATCCGTCGCCGCCGCCGATGCGGTCAAGAACTCTTATCTCTCTGGGCTCAACGACGAACCATTCATCGCCCGCGAGCATAATCGCGCCCCAGAGGTGGGTGTTGGCGTTGACAACCTGGCGCAGAGTGGTCGCGAATACTTTCGCATTCGGATATGCCGCCTTGACTCTTGAAATCATTTCCTTGAAGGAATCTATTTTTGCGCCGATATCCTTGCCGCCGGCTTCGGGGCCCTGAATTCCGAGACAGAGCTGGAAATCCTCCTCGTTGCCGACAAGCACATCAGCCGCGCCCGCGATTTCCGAAAAGATTTCGCTGAGCTCCTGCTCCCTGCCCTTCCAGAAGGTGGCGCGGTAGTTGAGGTCAAATGAAATGACGGTTCCGTATTTCTTTGCGGCTCTCGCAAGCTCGAGGCAGAATCTGCCCGTATCGGGCGAGAGAGCGGCGATGAGGCCCGAGAGATGAAGCACTGCCACGCCCTCGGCGCCGAAAATGCGGTCTATGTCAAAATCGTTGATATTCAGGGTCCTGCCGACTTCGCCGGCTCTGTCATTCTCGACTCTCGGCCCTCTTGAGCCGCAGCCGCTGTCGGCGATATTAAACTGGTGGCGGTAACCCCACGGGCCGCCCTTATCGACATCCTTGCCCTCGAAGACCATACCTCTTGCGCGTAAATCCTGCTTGATGAAGGAGGCAATCTGGCTGTCTTTCACGAAGGTTGTCAGCACCTTGACGGGCAGGCCGAGATAGGATGAAACCGAGGCAACGTTGGTCTCGGCGGAGGTAGCCTGCATTCTGAAAAGATTTGATGACGCTACGGTCTGACCCTCTGCAGGGCAGATTCTCACGCCCATGCTGGTCGGGACGACCATTGCCCAGGTATAGTTTTCTTTGATTTTCAGTTCCATAGTATTAACTCCCGTTTGAAAAATAGGATTTCCGCATTTACTTACGCATTATATTGCTCGGCGGAAGTGTCTCCGCCCTCGCCTGTCCAGTTGGTGTGGAAGAATTCGCCTCTGGGTCTGTCAATTCTCTCATAGGTGTGCGCTCCAAAATAATCGCGCTGAGCCTGAAGGAGATTCTGGGGAAGGCGCTCGCAGCGGTAACCGTCATAGTAATTGAGCGCGGCTGTCATTGCGGGCAGAGGAATGCCGTTTGAAATCGCGGCGGCGCAGACTCTTCTCCAGCCCGCCTGAGCCTTATCCATAACTCCCTTGAAATAGGGATCGAGCAGCAGGTTTGTAAGCTGAGGATTATTGTCATACGCTTCCTTGATTTTGCCGAGGAAGACGCTTCTGATTATGCAACCGCCTCTCCACATGAGAGCGATACCGCCGTAGTTGAGATTCCAGCCGTAGGTCTTCGCGGCGGAGCGCATAAGGGTATAGCCCTGCGCATAGGAGACTATCTTCGCGGCAAAGAGCGCATTCTCTATATCCTCGATGAACTGCGCTTTGTCGCCCTTGAATTCGGGAACGGGGCCGGTCAGCACCTTCGAAGCGCCGACTCTCTCCTCTTTCATCGCGCTGAGACATCTTGAGAATACTGCCTCGGCAATGAGAGTGAGGGGGATGCCTTCATCAAGAGCGGCTATGCCGGTCCATTTGCCGGTGCCCTTCTGGCCGGCTGTGTCGAGTATTTTCTCGACTATCGGCGAGCCGTCCTCGTCTTTATATGCGAGAATATCTCTCGTGATTTCAATCAGATAGCTGTCAAGCTCTCTCTCGTTCCATTTTGCAAATACTTCGTGCATTTCGTCATCGCTCATGCCGAGCAGATCGCGCATGAGCTGATACGCCTCGCAGATAAGCTGCATATCGCCGTATTCGATGCCGTTGTGAACCATCTTCACAAAGTGGCCCGCGCCGTTTTCGCCGACCCAGTCGCAGCAGGGAGTGCCGTCCTCAACCTTGGCGCAGATGCCCTGGAATATGGGCTTGACTGCTTCCCACGCCTGCGGTGAACCGCCGGGCATCATTGAGGGGCCTTTGAGAGCGCCTTCCTCGCCGCCGGAGACGCCGGTGCCGATATAGAAAAGGCCCTTGCTCTCGACATATTCGGTTCTTCTGGTCGTGTCGGGAAAATGCGAATTGCCGCCATCGATAATGATATCGCCCTCCTCAAGCAGAGGAATCAGCTGCTCAATCATATCGTCAACGGATTTGCCCGCCTTTATCATCATCATGACCTTACGGGGCTTCTCAAGGGAAGCGACAAGCTCCTCGAGCGAATAGGTGCCGATGATATTCTTTCCCGCGGCTCTGCCGTTTACGAATTTTTCAACCTTGGAGGTTGTTCTGTTATAGACCGATACGGTGAAGCCCTTGCTCTCCATATTCATTACAAGGTTTTCACCCATAACGGCAAGTCCGATAAGACCTATATCCGATTTTTTCATAGTTTTTCTCCTTTATTTATCCGCTGTCCACAAGCCGAGCGCGGGATTGCTTATATAGAATATTTCCTCGCCGTCAACGGTATGATAGCCGTCGGTCAGCTTTTCGGGATCGTATTTCCTGATAATTTCATCGTATGGTATATATCCGAAACCGGCTCCGTGCACCTCGTCGCCCGTGAGCTTTTCGGTGCAGTAGGTGATTGAAAATCTGCCGTCGGATGAGCCGTGAATCAGATGCGCGGCAACCGAGAGATTTTCCTTTAAGTCATCATTTGCGGCAGTCAGCTCAAGAATCTTTTCCCTGCCGACATAGCCGTATTTGCGGATGAGCCGGTCGTTTTCGGCATCCTCGCCGAATTTCGCGACCCCCGGAGCGAGAATTATAAGCTCGCCGCCGTCGGCTATCGCCATCCTCGTCCTGTAAACCGCCTTGTTGCCGAGCCAGGTGCTCTTGAATTCCCTGGGATCGAGATAGACCACGACTTTTTTGAAGGGCTTATCAACGTGAACGAGATTGAGCTTCTGACTGAGCTCCACCGCCTGCTCGAATATCACGCGCTTATTGCCGATATACAGGCCGTGAATCAGCGTTTCGTCGCCCTTGTTGGTGGTGACGGTCAGCACGAACAGCAGCGGAACATCCCTGAGGAAATTCTCCTGTGCATAGTCAAAGACCTTGCGCACGGGCGAGAAATCCCTGCCCATTATTCTCTCCATGCCGTAGAAAGCGCCGAGCATGTGAGAGGAATTTATCATGCTGCTGCCGCCGCAGCCGACGAAGATATTCTTGGAGTAATTCGCCATACCGACCACTTCGTGGGGCACGACCTGACCTATCGAAATGATTAAATCATAGGATTTATCGACTATCAGTTTATTGACCTCAACATCGATTTTATCACTGACGAGCCCCTCCGACACCTCGCTGACGAATTCGCCGGGAACCTCGCCGATTTTGACTATATCCCTGCGCCAGTTGTGAACTATGATTTTTTCAAACGGGACTCCCTCGCCGAAAAACGCTCTGCACTCCTCTTCGGTCATCGGCTCGTGAGTGCCGAGAGCGGGCATAATGTCAACCTCGCAGGAATCCTTCAGAAGGTCATAATAAATCGCGGTAATCTTTCCCGCGCCCGAGTAAAGGCGGGTATAATCGGGAGGTAAAAGCAGCACCTTCTTCAGATTTCTGCCCCTGAGAGACTCCGCGAGCGAAGCGCGCAGCTCATCGTCCGATATGCAGCGAACCGTATTATCAGGCATTCAATCACTCCTTCGCATATCTCTTCGCAAAATTATTCAGTTTATATTATCATAAAACAGCATTTCGGGCAAGGGGTATTATAGATAAAAATTAACATTTATTTTATTGAAAAAACAGCAGAAATATGGTATCATTTTTTCGTAAACGAAAGTGAGGTGAATCCGCGTGGAAATCTTTTACAATTTAATAAAAGCAGTTTTTGCCGCCCTGATGTCCGCAATAGTCACGGTTACGGGCTTCTTTTCGGGGCTGACCGGAAAAGGCGCGGATAAACCCGAGATTCCCGCCATGGCGCCCGGAACCATCGCCGCGGAGGATGCGGGCGAAAGCAATTATACTTCTCCCGTTCTGATGAACGAGGATAATCCCATGATAAACTACGAGGGAGGGCAGTCCGCAGTCGCAGAGGACTTCTCGCTGAGCTTCGACTCTTTCTCAAGAGATCTCCCCGCAGGCTATTCGACGGCGGAAAACAAGATTTACAAATGCGTCGGCTACACCTATGAGGATGCGGAGACCATCCGCGAGAAAACTACGGGCATATCCATAACCGGCACAAGGAACGCGCTGGCAAAGCTCTATAATGACGGATATATCCAGTCGCAGAATCAGAAATACAAGCGTCTTCGCGAGAATCTCTTCGTTCAGGGCGCGGTGGCGAGCGGAGAATTCACTTACCTCATCGCCGAGGGCACGAATATCAAGGGGCTCTATGAGGGAAGCTCCTATTCAAGCAGCGTGCTCTCGAAGCATAATGCGGACGGCTCGCTCGCAAAAGCGGTTGAAATCTCAAATTATTCAAACGAGATTCACTATACAGGCATTGCCGCCGCGGCGGATTCCGGAATCGTGCTCTGCGGATACTCACCGATTCC
>CAMUZD010000103.1 GCA_947165115.1 uncultured Clostridia bacterium | reverse complement strand
CATCATCATTTGCAAAAGCATCGCTGAAACGGAGCCTTGATGCAAGAGGCTTGTTGTCTCCGATAGTTCCGAAAAGCGAGCAGGCCGGACAGTAGCCGTCTTTTCCGCTGCACTTGTTGTGCTGCCCCAGCATTTTGGGGACGGTATTGTTGAATACCCTTCTTGAAACCTGCGCAACAGAAAGATAAATCATTTTTTCATTTTCAGAATCATAATTAAAGAATACAACTACATCTTCTCCGTCTTTGATTCTTTTCTTTGTATTCCTGATTTCGGTAATGAATTTTTTGTCGGTTACATTTTCAAGATGAGTATCAAGGATAAACATCAGGTTCTTTATCTGGAGTTTATCGCACGGAATCGGGCTGTTTTTGCATTCTTCCTTTATTTTGAAAAAAGAGGACATAACGCATCTCTTTTTGAAACTCATCCATTTCCGTTCGATATCATAGGACTCGCCGCGTTTGACTTTTTCGGCTTCATAAATATAATATTTTCCGTCCGAATCAGCCTTAAGAATGCCGGGAACAATGCCCTGATCCGGTCTGCTGATTCTCTGATGAAGAGTTTCTGTGTTTATAACCGAAAAACAGCTTTTGGTAATAGCTTCATAGACTGAACGGATGCAGCCGCGGATTTCACTGCCGGGAATAACCGGTTTTCCGCCAATGCGGTAAAAATCATAGGTATCTATACCGAGTGGAGCGTTTCTGTCCGGAAGGAGAAGAGCGTCTTTTACTTTAATGGAACAGCTGATATAACCCGTAAGATTTCCCGCTTCTTTTTCACTTCTGTCAACCGATGTTGTTTTTGAAATGAAATTATACGGATTGATGAATTTAATCTTATCATTTTTAGGCAGAGTTGCCATTATTCATCCTCCTTTCCGACAGTTTCTTTATCTGTGAATACCACGAGGCGCCAGTCAAATTTACGCGCGACGCCTTCTTCATCATATTTATAATAATATCTGACGAGAATCAGTTTTTTATTTTCAGCATCTCCGGGCAGCTGATATCTGCCGCCGCCGGTAGTATAGGTGAATCCATCATCTATTGCTTCAGTCTTTTTGCTGTCTATATCAAGATACTGCGCTTCATCATAGTATCCGTTGGCATAGTTTTCATCATCGGTTATTTCACGCCATGAGAAATCGGAATCAACAGTGCTGCGGACAGCGTGAAATTCGCCGTTTTTATCAAAGCATCTGATTTCAAGAAGCGTTTCACCGCTAAGATCCTGACTCTTGTCAATTATAAAATCTGCCCGGTCGGTCCAGATTGCAAAGGAATATGCGTATTTTTCAACCGCTTCTCTGATTTTATCAATATTGCTCATTCAGCTGCGACCTCCTTCCTGATTGCAGAAAAGATATTCTCGGGTTTCTTTTCATCGGGCGACAACGCTTTACCGTTTACGGAAACAATTTCAAACAGGCCTCTGCCTACGGAAGTAAGACCGCCGACCGCGAGAAGACCGTTGTGCAGATCCGCAAGGCAGGCAACGATTCTGTTCAAAACATCCTCCGAGGGATCTTCTCTGAAAGAAATCGAAAGCTCGGTTTCACCGCCGTAATAGGTTTCTTCCGTATAGAGAGCACCGTCTTTGGTGCCGCCGGTGAATCTGTCAATTGCGTTTCTGGTGGTCTTTTTCCAGACTCCGCCGCTGAGCTGAGATTCGGAGAAAACAATAACTGATTTTTTTGTTTCGGATTCTGACTCTTCGGGATTCTCACTGCTGTCTTTACGGTTCGTGACATATCCGAATAAAGCTTTTGCTGCATCTTTATCTCCGAATTCAGTGAAACGTTCCCTGAAAGCACCAGCCCAGGATGTGCCGGGAATTACGGGAACAGCGTCCCCGGATTCACTTTCAATATGAAGAGCAAGCTGCCTGTAATCGGGAGCGGTTTCTCCTTCCGGAGCAACTTCTGTTGTGTATTCCCTGATTGAAATACCGCCGTTTAGTTTGAGTCCGAGGATTATCTGACAAGAACCTTTATAATCCATGTCAAGAGGTTCTCCCCAATCAGTTTGATCAGATATCATATCAAAATCAATCCAGCTTGCTATATCACTGAATTCTTTTGAATAAACATTGAGAGAAACTTCGCCGTAGCCGCGGGTTGTCTTTGAGCCGATCCTGATAATACCCGCATTCATGGCTTCGAGCGCGTCTTCGATTATGTTGGCATATTCCTGATCCGGAAGCTCAAGATAAGCAGTGAATTCAGCGCCTGTTTCAACGGCTTCCATATCAAATTTTGCTCCTGTTTCCGCAACTTTGTTCTTAAGAGTCACCATATCGCGGTTGGTAATAAAGAATGCATTCTTTTTACCGGTATAGAGGGCGTCGTATACGCGGATCAGGGAATCCTTTTTATTATCGCTGTCATTTTCTGTAATGAATCCGAATATTTCGTTTCCCTTGTTATATTTGGTTTCAATATAGTTCCTCAGGACTCCTGCGAGAGATGTTGCCGGGATGAACGGGTTGCCGACACTGTCAACCACGATATCCTTATCTGTGTTTTCATTAGCACCTGAACCTACGGACATAGGAGATTTAAGAATAATGACAAGCTTATATACTTTTCTGTAGAAATTCATCATTTATCCCCCTTTACTGCAGCTGATGCTTTATCTTTTTTATCGGCTTTCTTTCTGTATTTTGCAATGGTAAGAACAGCAAGAATATATTCCTTTGCTGTATTCCAATCGATACTGCCGTCTTCGGCTTGTGAAACCTTATCCACCGCAAAGTATTTAAGTGCTTTGTTCCTGACATCGTCTGTTTTTATGCTTTCGATACGCTTGATAAAATCACTGTAATCACTTGCTTCTTTGCACATAAGAGTAATTCTGCCGATTTGTGAAGAATCTATGCTGACCGTTTCAGCTTCACTGATAGCTTTTCCGAGAAGGATATCAATTTTTTTGCGTTTAATTACTGCTTTGAGCAACTCGGACTTCACATTATCGATATCAAAATCAAGCTCGCCTGTGTTTTCGACAACAGAATATGCTTCTGTATCTGCTATAAGGCGAACTCGGCCGTAGCCTTCATTAAGTCTTTCTCCTATCAAAGTGAACTCGGGTCGTTCTTCGCTACTTGAAACACTGAACACAACTACGCTTCCTGCCTTGATAACAGGGAATTGCGGCTTTTTGTGATTCCACTTTGCATTGTATCCGGAAATAACACGCGAAGACAAGCTGGTGAATTCGCTAAGCGAACCGGATTCTACAGAGAGCGCTTTGCAAAGGTCTTCGCATTCGATCGTATATTTGCTGTCTGTAACCAGGGCGATATCGCTTTCACAAAGGTATGCCGCTGTTTTACCGGCTTCAATGTTAATCTTGCTCTCTATGATTTCAGCCAGGTCGATTTTTTTGATGACACAATGTGAGTACTGTGCGGTTTTACTGCGTCCAAATGAAATCGTTCCGTTCGAAAAAAGAGGAATGATTTTTTTCATAGTTGTGCCGTTCGCTTCGATATATCCTTTGAAATACTGGCCCGAGCTTACACAATACTGTGTATACAGACCGCCGTCATCTGTATTCAGCGCATTATGATAAACTATCTCAGCACTGACTTCGTTATAACCTTTCTTATCGCTGATATATCCTTTTTTCAAAGGCTTATACTGAGGCTTTTTGTCTTCATCTTTCTCTTCGTCGGCTTTTTTGTTGGCTACCATATTTTGGATGCCTTTTTCGCTTTCGTCAGCAGCTTTTATTTTAGCGAGAAATCTCGGGGCGGGATAGTAATCAGTACCGTCCTTATCAGAAACATACAGATTTCCAAATCTGGCATTGTTTGAAAGGAATATGTCATTGAATCCGTCTTTGCCGTAATCTTTGATATACTTTCCTGCAAGGGCACCGAGAACCGAAGTGCCGGGAATATAATCAAGTGAATGATTTGCATCAGAAGCGGGAAGCATAAGATCATCTTCAAGATACACCAGATAATTCAGTTTGTAATATTTGTTTTCCTGGAGTTCGGAATCAGCAACATGGATTGTGCTACCGGGCGCTGATTCTCTGAGAATGCAATTAACATAGCCGAATCCTCTGTTACGCTTATACCCGATATTTCGGAGACATTTACAAAGATTGGTTATTGTGTTTTCATAATTATCATCAAATTCAACTGTCGCATAGAATTTCAAAGGTCTTTGATCAATCGGGGACAGTCGATTGACAACTCTTGTGAATCTCAGGGATTTATCCTTGGCAGTATCGTTTTCAATGGCTGTTTCCGACCTGACGGAGCAGAAAAGCTCAGTAATATCATTTGCTTTTATTGTTTTGGATTTGGAATAGATGGCAGCCTTTATCTCTTCAAGCTGATCATCATATTCGTATATTTTGGCATCGGAAATAGACAGAGACTTTGTTTGGCCTGAGCCGCTTTCGCCGAAAATACTGATGATTTCTTTCTCTTCAAGGCATAGATCTCTTTTTGCAATTTCCCGCAGACAGCCTTTGATCCTTTTTGATGGTATAAAAGGTATTCCGTATTCGTCAACTGATGTATCAAGATCGATGACAGAGGCAAAGCCTTTGCCTGTTCCTGCGCAAAGATCCGATCGGAGTTCTATTTCGAGTGTTTTAATCATATTATTTCGCCTCCTTAAACCAAAGATCATAGAATTCCGCCATATCGTAAACCATTCTCATTTCTTCCTCAGTTCCTTCAAATTTTGGATCATCTTTTTTCAGATAGGCGTTAATTCTCTCAACTTCAAATTTATATTTTTGAAGGCTCTGCTGTGCAGCGTCATGCAAAGTCTTAACATTTGATCTTCCTGCAGCAATTAAACGTTTCTGTATCTCGCCGATTCTGACCGTATCAGTATCATAGGAATACGGCTTGCCGCTTGCGTGTCCCTGTTCTCTTTCATGCAGAATATCAAATTCGTTTGTTATACCTGAATGACAGAAATAGAAACTGAAATAATTACCATCTTTTTCGTGTGCCTTTTTCTTTGCCTGCTCACATGAAGCCTCCGCTATATTATAGGCAACATTAAATGGTGATTTTTCATGAAAAACAGCTATTCCCGCACACGACGTGCAATCAAACTCCTGCCCGGACAAATCCAGTTTGCAGGCTTTCAGCAGGTCAAAATACAAAGACATTATTTTATAGGCATCTTCCGCTTGGCAAATCAATGTGATTTCATCACCGCCGCCGATTACTCTTCTTACTTTGAATTTGGATTCAATTATTCTGCAGGGGCTATCAACATAGTTTTCTCGGACTTGCTTCGAAAACGCTCTTAGTTTATCAACGCCTGTTTTATAGTTTTCATCTTTGCAGGCTATAAGTTTTTTGCCCATTGAGTTGCCGTCAATATAGATTACGGCTAGCATACGGTCTTCAGGCATGTCGTCTTTTCCACACTCTTTTGCTTTGGCATATCTGTCCGAAGACAAAGAGCACTCAAAAGCCGGATAAACGCTGTTGCTATCACCTTTACTGCGTTTGTAAGTGACAGGTGAAAATGTAGTTGAATCAATTTGAGTGAACGGCATTACTGCAGGCATATCATATGCCGGAAAACGATTCTTGCGCTCCCTGTTTTTTTCATAGAGTTTTTTTCTGTCATTTTCAAAATTACCGGAGCATTCGACAAATGATGTTATTAATGTCAGACCGGGAGCTTTTTCGAGAAGATATTTTGAAAAATCTTTGTTTGCTTCTTTGTAATCATTAAAGGAATTCCATAAAACCATCAGGTTTCCGCCGCCATCGTAAAGGACCTCGCCTATATTGATATTGTTTTCATCAAATTGGGAATCGAGGTCATAGCATATTCCGGTTTTTTGGGCAAATGTTCTGTACATTCCTTCCAACAGCGCAGACGCCCCGGAGATTTCCTTGATTTTCGAGGTGCGGTAAATGTACTCCTGTTTAGAAGCAAAATCATAAAGGGCCAGTACTTTTTCGGGCATAAAATCATCCTTTCAGTTTGTTTGGTGCGGAGGTATTATATTGAGCACTCCAATGCTTTGCTACAGTCTTTATTGAATCTGTCAATATAGCCTTGGAATGTTGAAGCTGGTATTTCATAGTATTTATATATGGATTTTTGCAATAATTGTCCCGGATCCTGCATATCGCTTCGCTTACTTTTGCTGTCAGTGAAAGCGCTTTTAAAAAGCTTATTCTTTATCACGTATTCAGAGAAACCCGACATACACAAGTTGATAAAGTCTTGTACTTCTCTTTCGCCGAAAGTCGTCATCTTATCTATATAACCCATGTCGGATGGATTAAACAATTGATTGCTCAGAGAATTGAGCTCATCATAATAATCTTGAGAAATT
>CAMUZD010000102.1 GCA_947165115.1 uncultured Clostridia bacterium | reverse complement strand
AAAGAGGGAAGAAATCGACGCCCTCACGGGGCTTCGGAGCCATAGTGGCGGTGCAGAGCACGTTGGTCTCGCCGTAGCGGACAAGGCAGCTGCCGCCTGCAAGCTGAGCCATCTTGCCGACTTCGACAACGAAGGGTCTGCCTGCGATTTCGGTTTCATACTTTTTGAAAGTTGAGAATTCGTTGAAAACCATTTTGAAATACCTTTCTGAAAAATTATTTATTCCATCGGGCAGTTCCTGTTTTCAGCGGAAAATCCAGAGCAAAGAATAAGGCGTGAATAATAAACTTTGCCCTCGATTCACTGCTGAAAAGCTTCGGGAATGCCCGAGAATAGACGAAATGAGAAATGAGAAATGCGGAATGCGGAATTGCGGGTGCCGCAAGCGGCGTTTTAATTCAGAATTAAGAGTTCAGAATTAAGAATTAAAGTATTTGTCATCCTGAGCGCAGCGAAGGATCTCATTAAAAGGCGTGTTATAAGTGCAAAAGCAATAATTCTCCTGAACTTGAGATTCTTCGGCGCAAGCGCCTCAGAATGACAGAGCCTGACTGAAACAAAGCAGGCGAGGAATCCCGCCTGCTCCGATTTTGCAATTATTTACGCAGACCGAGCCTTGAAACGATTGAACGGTAACGCTCAATGTCAACCTTCTGAAGGTAAGCGAGGAGGTTTCTTCTGTGACCTACCATCATGAGAAGGCCTCTGCGGCTGTGGTGATCCTTCTTGTGGATCTGAAGATGGGCGTTGAGGTCGTTGATTCTCTTGGTGAGAACAGCGATCTGAACTTCCGGTGAACCGGTGTCGCCCTCGTGGGTTGCGTATTCCTGCATGATTGCCTGTTTTTCTGCCTGTGTCATAATTTTCACCTCATTGATTTATTTGCCTCGGTCTCAGTAGGCGGCAGGTGAATTCCCCTTCGGGGCTTACTCCGCAAACCGTGATCCGGGCGTGCGAGTGGAATTATATCACACTATTTTTTATTTGTAAAGACTTTTTTATTATTTTTTATTATAGCTGAAAAACTGTATGTTTATCCTTGCAAAATTCTCCGCATTTGTTTACAATATATACCGTAATGATTACGCGCGCCGCCTTTGAGGCGGAATAATTATGATTGGGGTGTATGACTTTGCAGGCTGCAGGCTTTTCAATCAGGTTTCTGTCTGTTATTCTTTCCGCGGTGATCGGATTTTTCGGCTCGGTGACCGGCTTCAGGGCCGGCCGTCTGAATTCGCTTTCATCGGTCACGAAGGCGGCGGATAACTATTATCTCATGGACTATACCTATGACTACGACCTCGACACGCTCCTCGAGAGCAGGACGGGGAATTCGACAACCGCGGGGCTGCTGCTCTATTCCTTCGCGGATGTCTTCCTTCAGCTCAATCCCGGCGCGAGGAAGATCGTCTCTAATCTCGGATTTTACGGCAAAATCGACAGCAAAGGCATCTCCCGCATCATGCAGAAGGCGCTGAGCTTCACGGGTTTCGGCTGCACGACCTTCAACGCAACCACTCCCTCGGGGGACAGGCTCTTTGCGAGAAATTACGACTATATGGATTCGCCGGGTATGACGGTCTGGACTCATCCAAAGGACGGCTACGCGAGCGTTTCGACCGTCTCGCTCTATTTCCTCGGCTACGGCGGCAGCTTTATGCCCGACAGCAAACTCACCTCGCTCCTGACGCTCATCGCCCCCTACATTCCCGTTGACGGAATGAACGAAAAGGGGCTTTCGATAGGCGTGCTTGAGCTTGAGACGCCCGAGACCTTCATCCAGACTCAGAAGAAGGATATCACGACCACCGCCGTCATCCGCACCGTGCTCGACCATGCCGCAACGGTTGACGAGGCCGTGAAAATCTTTAAGAATTACGATATGCACGATCTGCTCGGAGGCGGCTGCACCTATCATTATCATATAGCCGACGCCTCGGGAAAGACGGCGATAATCGAATATGTCAACGGCGAAGCGACAGTAATCAGGCCCGGAAAATCGGGCACTCTGATTGCCGCGAATTTCTGGCTGACGGGCGGGGTTGACGATCCCGAAGGCCTCGGCAGGGACAGATACGCAACCGCCGAAAAGATGCTGAAGAAAAAGAATTACAGAGTCACCGAAAAAGAGGCGATGGGAATTCTTGACGCCGTGCATATGGAAGACTCCGATATGAACGGCTATATCTGCTCCACTCTCTGGAGCGTCGTTTACAATAATTCGAAGCGGACTTTCACGGTCTGCCCGATGTTCAATTACGACAAACCCTTCAGATTCTCGGTCTCCAAGCCCCTGAAAATGCTCGGATAACCGGCGCTTTTCATCCCTTATTCAAACCGAGGTGAAATGATGATTACTCCCTTTATGGTGGCATACGAGCTGGCTTTCCGCTTCGCGGATGCGCTCTGGCTCATGCTGTGCCTGAGACCGAAACATAACAGAATACTTACGTTCCTTATTCTTTTCATACCCGATTTCACGCTGAATCTTATGTCTGCGTCGAGGAACTTCGAGAATCCGCTGATTACGGTATCCTCTTACGTGCTGCTGCTTGTCTCGAGCTTCATTCTCTTTGAAAACAAGGTGCTTGAAAGGGTGCTCGCGCCGGTGGTCGAGATTCTCATCGGCTCGATTCTGATGCTCAGCTATCTTTCCCTCGCGAATTTCGTCGACATAACCCAGGCGTTCAGGGATGACCGCCTCGGCCTGATGATTCTGCTCGCGGTGAATATCACATTCTGCGGAGCCGCGGTCATATACTGGCGCAAAAAAATCGGCAAAATCAGCATCAGCTTCAGATATACGAATTCCTTCCTGCTGCTGCCCGTGAGCCAGATAGTCATCTGCTACGCGTTTCAGTCCTTCCTCGATCCCGTAATCTGGAACGAAAACGCGACCTTCTTCACGAAGGAAAACTCGATGATTATGCTGAATATCGCTATGGTTCTGACAGTCATCGCCGATATTCTGGTGTTCCTGACCTACGATAAAATCTCCAAGAACCAGATGATGGAGAGAGAGCTGCGCGAGCGCGATTTCAGGGAAAGAGTCATGATGGAGCACTATAAATCCCTTGAGGAGAACGCGCTCCAGATGCGCAAGCTCCGCCACGATTTCGCAAACGCGATTGAAATCGCAAACTGCATGGCGGAGAGCAAGAGCGAGGAGGCGCGCAGAAGCGCCGAAAAAATGCTCGGCAACATGGAGGAGGAGCTCAGGAATATCCATATCGAGCGCTACTGCCGCAACGAGCTTATCAATTCGATTATCTCCGAGAAGGCGAGGCAGTGCCGCGAGAAGGGAATCGAAGCGGTATTCAGCGTGGTTATCCCCGACAAGCTCGGCTTTGAGGAATTTGACCTGTGTCGCGCGCTGATAAATATAATCGACAACAGCATCGAGGCCGCCGAGCACAGCGAGACCGACAAAAATGTTTTCATAGAGATTTCATATGGGCAGGGCGCCTTGACAATCGCGTCCGAAAACGCCTCCGTCCCCCATTTCGACAAGGGCAACAACAAGGAACACGGCTACGGCCAGAAGATTCTCAATGACCTCGCAAAGAAATACGGCGGCAGCTACACCGCCGAAGACGACGGCGAAACCTACCGCGCAAAACTGGTGATGAGGGAGCAAGCGGAGAGTTAAGAGTTCGTAGGGGCGGATATTTTCCGCCCGCCCAAGGATATGCGGAGCATCATATAATAATTTAAACCGCTTGCAGCCCTCTCCGAGAACGGAGAGGGTGTTTTTGAGTAAAACGAAAAAACGGGTGTGGCGATTGCAAGGATATGCAGAGCATAAAATCATCGACCGAAGTGCGATATAATTGTTAATTATCTTTCGTCCTGCGGGCGGATGATATCCGCCCCTACGACGGCTGTCATCCTGAGCGGAGCGAAGGATCTCAATGAAAGGCGTGTTATAAATGCAAAACGATAATTCTCTTAAACCTGAGATTCTTCGGCGCAAGCGCCTCAGAATGACAATGCTGTTTATATATATTCCACCTCATCTGTCTGCTTTGCAGACACCTTCCCCTCAAGGGGAAGGCATTGTAGGGGGTGACGACCCCGGCGTCCCGCCAAAAAGGATATGCGAAGCATAATAACTCTTAATTCTGAATTCTTACTTCTTAATTAAAAAAGCAGGTGCGTTGCACCTGCTTTTTGTTATGCAAATAAAACTTATTTCTGGTCGCCGCCGACGGAGCCTTCCCAGGAATCGACCGCGCTGGCCTTGATTTCCTCGGGATTGAACCAGGTCTGGGTGACGGTCTTGGTCTCGGTGTAGAAACGGAAACCGTCCTTGCCGAGGGTATGGAGATCGCCGAAGAAGGATTTCTTGTGGCCGTTGAAGGGGAATACGCCTACGGGAACGGGGATGCCGACGTTTACGCCGACCATACCGCCGTCGGTTCTCTTGGTGAACTCTCTGGCGTAGTAGCCGCTCTGGGTGAAGATAACCGAGCCGTTTGCGAAGGGATTGGCGTTCATGAGCGCGAGACCCTCTTCAAAATTCTTGACTCTCTTGATGCAGAGAACGGGCCCGAATATCTCTCTCTGGCCGACCGTCATCTCGGGAGTGACGTGGTCGAGGATGGTGGGGCCTACATAGAAGCCGCCCTCATAGCCGGGAACGACGGTATCTCTGCCGTCGAGAACAAGCTCCGCGCCCTCTTCGATGCCCTTGTTGATCCAGTCGATGACGCTCTTCTTGTGAGCTGCGGTGACAACGGGGCCGAGGTTTGTATCCTTCTCATAAGCGGGGCCGATTTTGAGCTCCTTCGCGAATTTGACGAGGTAGGAGACGAGTTTATCGGCGATGCTCTCCTGAGCTACGATTACGGGCAGAGCCATGCAGCGCTCGCCTGCGCAGCCGAAGGAGGAATTGATGATTCTGTGAGCGGCGCTCTCGATTGCGGCGTCCTCAAGCACGAGGCCGTGATTCTTCGCTTCGCAAAGGCACTGAACTCTCTTGCCGCTCTCGGCAGCTCTCGAATAAATGTGAAGGCCGACTGAGGTCGAGCCGACAAAGGTGATGCCCTTGACATCGGGATGATCCATGAAGATTTCAGCTTCGTTTCTCGAGCAGGTTACTATATTGATAACGCCGTCGGGCAGGCCCGCTTCCTTCCAGAGCTCCGCGATTCTCATGCAGGTCATTGGGGTCATGGAAGCGGCTTTGAGAACTATCGTGTTGCCGCAGGCGATGCACATCGGAGTCATCCAGCCCATCGGAATCATGCCGGGGAAGTTGAAGGGAACGATGCCGGCGAATACGCCGACCGGCTCTCTGTAAAGAGTGGTGTCATATCCGGAGGAGGTGTCGCGGATGCTCTCGCCCATAAGCAGCGAGGGAGCGGAAAGAGCGAGCTCAACAGGCTCTTTGACCTTGAGGATGTCGCCTCTCGCCTCGTTCCAGACCTTGCCTTCTTCTCTTGCGCACAGCTCGGTCAGCTCATCCATATGGGCTACAAGCAGATCGCGGAAATCATAGATAATCTGGACTCTCTTCATTACGGGAACTTCGCTCCAGCTCTTGAACGCCTCTTTGGCGCACTCGACCGCGTAGTTTACCTCTTCCTTGGTGCAGCAGGGAGTCTGGGCGATGACTTCGCCGGTGCTCGGATTGTAGATATCCATATACTTGTCAGTTTTGGAATCGAGCCACTGACCGCCTGCGTAATACTGTAACTTTTTGACTGCCATAATTCTACCGTCCTTCTTTATGTAAAAAATTTGTTTACCAATAAATAATTATATTACAATCTTTATCCGCTTGTCAATGAATTTCCCTGCGGATTTCGACCGCGATGCCGAAAAATGTGACCGGGAGCTTCGCAACCTGCTCCTTCGTATAGAATATCGAATCGTATTCGGGGTTTTCCGCTATGAGGAGAATCCCGTTTTCCTGCCTCTTGAGGCGCTTTATCGTCGCTCTCTCCCTGCCCTCGATCGCGACCACGATATCGTTATCGTCCGCGTCGCTCTGAACGCGCACTATCACCTGGTCGTTATCATAAAAGAGGGGATACATGCTGTTGCCGTGAACGCGCAGGGCGCAGTATTCGCCCCTGCGGGCAAGCTCGGGCGAAATCGCGACGAATTCGCAGATATCCTCATCGGCAATGAAGGTCATCTCGCCCGCCTGCACGACTCCCTTGACCGGTATCATGACCGGGTCGTCGGGCGTGTCGAGTCCGAGAATCGCGCCGATTGAGGTGTGGAAAATCTGGCTGAGCGCGACGAGCATATCCGTGTCGGGATTCGTGCGCCCCTGCTCCCACTGGCTGACGGCGGTCTGGTGAACTCCGCATAATTCCGAGAGCTCGAGCTGGGAGAGCTTCGCCCTTTT
>CAMUZD010000101.1 GCA_947165115.1 uncultured Clostridia bacterium | reverse complement strand
CGACAATCCCTGCCCGCTTATGATTTTTATGGGCGGCGCGGGCAACGGCACCTACGAAGGCAAGGAGCTTGAGGCTACCTCATTCCCCTACTGGTCAAGCGTGGAATATCAGGCGATGGCCGAAAATGCGGACGGTATGTATCTTATGATACTGCGCTCTCCTCTGCCGTTTTATTTTGACACCTGCCCTCTTATTCCGATGTTTGAGGCGATAAGGGATTTTGTCGATACTCATAACGTGGATAAGAAGAGAATCTGTCTCTTCGGCAGATGCCTCGGAGCGAGCGGTGTAAACCGCCTCGCAAACGCTTATCCCGATTATTTCTCCGGCGCCTGCTATATGTGCCCGAGAACGGTAATCAGCGCCTCGGATGCGCGCGCAATGAAGAATATGAAAGTCTGGATACTCTGCAGCATGCTTGACAGCTATTCGATTTTCCCGTTCTACACTCTGCCTTCATGGTTCAATGAAATTCTTTTTACCAAGGACAGGACCAATATCCGTCTCACGAGTTGCCTGACCGCTCCGCGCGGCGGAGGGTTCCTGAATCACGAAGTTTACTGGCTGATGGACGAGAATTTCTCCGGATCAATACTGAATTCATATACCGGCCTCTTCACGATTGACGGAAACGGAAAGAATATCCCGATATCCGAAATCAACGCAATCAAATTCTTTACTTCCGGCGATTATACCCCAGCACCCGAGCCGACCGAGCCCGATAATCCCGACAATCCTGATAACCCCGATAATCCAGACGTTCCGGATAATCCCGATAACCCGGACAACCCTGATAATCCAAACATTCCGGATAATCCCGATACGCCTGTAAATCCCGACGTTCCTGCAACTCCCGCCGAGCCTGAAAATCCGGGCGAAACCCAGGAGCCTGTCAATCAGGATTAAACCGAATATAAAATGAAAACCCGCCACCGAAACGGTGGCGGGAATTTTGCATTATGCTGTTAATTATTCGTCGATCTCGATAACAACGCCTGAACCAACTGTTCTGCCGCCTTCACGGATAGCGAAACGAAGACCCTTTTCAATAGCGATGGGAGTGATGAGCTCAACCTTCATGTCAACGTTGTCGCCGGGCATGCACATTTCAGTGCCTTCGGGAAGGGTGATAACGCCGGTAACGTCGGTGGTTCTGAAATAGAACTGAGGACGATAATTGTTGAAGAACGGAGTATGACGGCCGCCTTCTTCCTTGGTCAGAACGTAAACCTGGCCAACGAACTTGGTATGGGGATGGATTGAACCGGGCTTGGAAAGAACCTGTCCACGCTCGATTTCGGTTCTCTGAACGCCACGAAGGAGAGCGCCGATATTGTCGCCTGCCTCAGCGTAGTCGAGGATCTTTCTGAACATCTCGATACCGGTAACAACAGTCTTTCTCTTTTCATCGGTGAGGCCGACAATTTCAACTTCCTCGCCGGTCTTGAGCTGTCCACGCTCAACTCTGCCGGTGGCAACAGTGCCGCGGCCGGTGATTGTGAAGACGTCCTCAACGGGCATAAGGAAGGGAAGGTCTGCCTTACGGTCGGGAGTGGGAATATAGGAGTCAACAGC
Organism: uncultured Clostridia bacterium; assembly: GCA_947165115.1. Classification (GTDB taxonomy): domain Bacteria; phylum Bacillota; class Clostridia; order Oscillospirales; family Acutalibacteraceae; genus CAG-177. Next base: position 4,871 of record CAMUZD010000101.1, on the reverse strand, counting down.
GTCCATGAGTTCCCAGATGCAAGCGATCTCGGGAGCGTTTACGTCGCCGCCGTCATATTCGAGAGCCTTAAGAGCTGAACCCTTGATGATGGGAGCATCCTCATCGAAGCCATACTCAGCGAGGGTCTCTCTGACTTCCATTTCAACAAGCTCAAGGAGCTCGGGATCGTCAACCTGGTCAACTTTGTTAAGGAAAACGATGATCTTGGGAACGCCAACCTGACGAGCAAGGAGAAGGTGCTCTTTGGTCTGAGCCATGGGGCCGTCGGTAGCTGCGATAACGAGGATTGAACCGTCCATCTGAGCAGCGCCGGTGATCATGTTCTTGATATAGTCAGCGTGACCCGGGCAGTCAACGTGAGCATAGTGACGAGCTTCGGTCTCATACTCAACGTGTGCGGTATTGATGGTGATACCACGCTCTCTCTCTTCGGGAGCCTTATCGATGTTTGCATAGTCTACGAATGCTGCTCCGCCCTTCATGGCAAGAGTCTTGGTGATAGCAGCTGTAAGAGTGGTCTTACCGTGGTCAACGTGACCGATGGTTCCGATGTTTACATGCGGTTTGTTACGATTAAAATGTTCTTTTGCCATTGAATTGTTTCCTCCCTTTTAGAAGCAATTTAATTACATGCATAGCATGTTGATATTTTACCAATAATTACTTGAAATTTCAAGCATTTTTTACAAAATTTGCTTTTATTTCTCTGATATGAGTTTTTCGGCTATATTCTTGGGAACTTCGCTGTAATGCGAGGGCTCCATGACATACTGTCCTCTGCCCTGAGTCCTTGAACGCAAAGAGGTTGCGTAGCCGAACATATTTGAGAGCGGAATAAAAGCGTCTATCTGAGTCGCGCCCGTCCTGACTTCCTGACCCTGAACAAGTCCGCGTCTGGAGTTGATATCGCCGATAACATCGCCGATATATTCGTCGGGAACGATGACCGAGGTCTTCATGATAGGCTCCATAAGCACGGGAGCGGCCTTCCTCATCGCATCCTTGAAAGCCATCGAAGCGGCAATCTTGAAAGCCATTTCTGAGGAGTCAACTTCGTGATAGGATCCGTCATAGAGAGTTACTTTGACATCAACTACATTGTAGCCGGCGAGAGTTCCCGAGAGCATTGCTCCCTTGATACCTGCCTCGATGGCGTTGAAATATTCCTTCGGAATAGCGCCGCCGACGATTTCATTGACGAATTCATAACCCTTCTCGGGATTGGGCTCGATTCTGATTTTAACGTGACCGTATTGACCTTTACCGCCTGACTGACGCGCATATTTCGTATCGGATTCGGCGGGAACGGTAATCGTTTCACGGAAAGCAACCTGGGGCTTGCCGACATTCGCTTCAACATGGAATTCACGCAGCATTCTGTCAACGATGATTTCAAGGTGAAGCTCGCCCATACCTGCAATGATGGTCTGGCCTGTCTCTTCGTCGGTATAGCACTTGAAGGTCGGGTCCTCCTCAGCGAGCTTCGCGAGAGCGATGCTCATCTTTTCCTGACCGGCTTTGGTCTTGGGCTCGATGGCAACTCTGATAACGGGCTCGGGGAATTCCATTGATTCAAGTATGATAGGATGCTTTGAGGTGCAGAGCGTGTCGCCGGTGGTCGTCTGCTTGACGCCTACGCATGCAGCAATGTCGCCCGCGTAGCAGGTTTCGATATCCTGTCTGTGATTCGCGTGCATCTGGAGAATTCTTCCCATTCTCTCATTGACACCCTTGGTCGAATTATAGACGGTATCGCCTGCGTTGACCGTGCCGGAATCGACTCTGAAGAAGCAGAGCTTGCCGACAAACTGGTCGGTAGTTATTTTGAATGCAAGAGCCGCAAACGGCTCATCATCTGAAGAATTTCTGACCTCGTCCTTATCCGTCTTGGGATTGGTACCCGTTATGGCGGGAACATCGGTCGGAGCGGGCATATAATCGACTATGGCATCGAGAAGCAGCTGAACGCCCTTATTGCGGTAGGAAGTACCGCAGGTGACGGGAACCATGTGGTTTGAGATTGTCGATTTTCTGATGCAGGTCTTGATCTCATCGATTGTCAGTTCCTGACCTTCGAGATATTTCTCAAGCAGAGCATCATCCTGCTCGGCAACGTGCTCAACCATTTCGTCATGGTATTTCTGCGCTGTTTCAAGCATGTCGGCGGGGATGTCTTTGCACTCAATCTTGGTGCCGAGATCATCGTTGTAATAATACGCCTTCATGATAACAAGATCGATAATACCCTGGAAATCCGCCTCTGCTCCTATCGGGAGCTGAATGGGAACGGCGTTGCATTTAAGGCGATCCTTCATCATATCAACTACGTGATAGAAATCCGCACCCATAATGTCCATCTTATTGATATAGACCATTCTGGGAACCTTATATTTATCCGCCTGTCTCCAAACCGTTTCGCTCTGGGGCTCAACGCCTCCCTTTGCGCAGAGAACGGTAACAGAACCGTCAAGAACTCTCAGCGAGCGCTCGACTTCAACGGTGAAGTCAACGTGGCCCGGAGTGTCGATGATGTTTATACGGTGTTCTTTCCAGAAGCAGGTAGTGGCAGCTGAGGTAATCGTGATACCACGCTCCTGCTCCTGCTCCATGAAGTCCATGGTAGCGGCGCCGTCATGAGTCTCACCTATCTTATGGGTTTTACCCGTATAGAAGAGAATTCTCTCGGTTGTAGTGGTCTTGCCGGCATCTATGTGAGCCATAATGCCGATGTTTCTTGTCTTTTCGAGTGAAACCTGCCTTGGCAAATTAACACCTCCGATTCTGTATGGAATAAATAATCAATTGCGCTCAGTGATATTTCCCGCGGGAAATTACCATCTGAAGTGTGCAAATGCCTTGTTGGCCTCTGCCATCTTGTGAGTATCTTCACGCTTCTTGAATGCTGCACCGGTTTCGTTGACGGCATCCATGATCTCGTTTGCGAGACGTTCCTTCATTGTTCTTTCGGAACGGGCGCGTGAATAAGCAGTGATCCAACGCAGACCGAGGGTCTGTCTTCTTTCGGGGCGGACCTCCATAGGAACCTGGTAGGTTGCGCCGCCGACACGGCGGGCCTTAACCTCAAGAACGGGCATAACGTTCTCCATGGCTGCTTCGAAAACTTCGAGCGGCTCCTTGCCGGTCTTCTCTTTGATAATGTCAAAAGCATCGTAAACGATCTTCTGAGCTACGCCCTTCTTACCGTCGAGCATGATGTTGTTTATAAGACGGGTAACAAGAGTTGAGTTGTAAAGCGGATCAGGCAAAACTTCGCGGTTTGCTATGTTGCCTCTTCTTGGCACTTCGCTTCCCTCCTTCATAGTAATGATATCATAGGTACTCGAGCGACAAATTCTCGTGGCGCCAACGCAGAGACATATATAATGTTATATATAGACTGCATTGGTGAAATATTGCATTTCGCCTGCAAGATTATTTGTCATTAAATGATGCGGATTATTTCTTTACCTTCGGACGCTTTGCACCGTATTTTGAACGGGCCTGCATTCTGTCGGTAACACCCTGAGTATCAAGGGTGCCGCGAATGATGTGGTAACGCACACCGGGGAGATCCTTTACACGGCCGCCGCGGATAAGAACGACGCTGTGCTCCTGAAGGTTGTGACCGACGCCCGGAATGTAAGCGGAAACTTCCATGCCGTTTGTCAGACGGACTCTGGCAATCTTACGAAGAGCTGAGTTCGGCTTCTTGGGAGTAGCTGTCTTAACTGCTGTGCAAACGCCGCGCTTCTGGGGTGAATTCTGATCGGTCATAACATTCTTTTTGGAGTTGAGACCTTTCAGAAGAGCGGGAGCCTTGGGCTTCCTTTCAAGGGTCTGTCTGCCGTTACGAACAAGCTGGTTAAAGGTAGGCAAGTGTTTTTCTCTCCTTTCTTTGAAAATTCTATATCTCAGGGCGTCGGATTGCTCCGGCGCCCGCAGACACCGTGGATTGATATTTTATCATATAATATATATATTTGTCAACAGTTTTAACAAAAATCAGTCGAGATTTTCGTTAATATTGCCCTTTTGACCTGTGGGGTAAATCTTGACGTCGCTGTAGCACTGCATACCGGTTCCGCTCGGGAGAAGCTTACCGATGATAACGTTCTCCTTGAGGCCGATAAGGTGGTCGGTCTTGCCCTTGATGGCGGCGTCGGTGAGAACTCTCGTGGTCTCCTGGAAGGACGCTGCTGAAAGGAACGAATCGGTGGCAAGCGATGCCTTGGTGATACCGAGCAGAGTGGGCTCACAAGATGCAAGCTTGGGCTTCTTGCCCTTTGACGAAGCCTTTGCCGCGAGGCGGTTGTTTTCGTCGACGAAATCCTGCTTCTCAACAACCTGGTCAACAAGGAAGGTGGTGTCGCCGGGATCGGTGATCTTGACCTGGCGCATCATCTGACGGATGATAACCTCGATATGCTTATCATTGATATCAACGCCCTGGAGACGGTAAGTCTTCTGAACTTCCCTGATGAGGTAATCGTGAACGGCATCGCTGCCGAGAATGGCAAGGATATCGTGGGGGTTCTGCGAACCTTCGGTGAGCTGGTCGCCCATTTTCACCGTGTCGCCGTCCTGAACCTTCTTCTTGAAGCCGTAGGGAATAAGATACTGCTTGACCTGGCCGTCATCGCCGGTTACGACGATATGATCGGCATTCTTGATCTTTTCTATGGAAACGACACCGTCGATTTCGCTCATAATAGCGAGAACCTTGGGCTTGCGGGCTTCGAAAAGCTCTTCAACTCTGGGAAGACCCTGAGTAATATCCGACTGGTCGGCTGCGCCGCCGGTGTGGAAGGTTCTCATCGTAAGCTGGGTGCCGGGCTCGCCGATTGACTGAGCGGCGATAATACCGACTGCT
>CAMUZD010000100.1 GCA_947165115.1 uncultured Clostridia bacterium | reverse complement strand
AATCCTCAATAACCTCTTCAAAGAACGGGCTGAGGTAAATATTGAAATGGCCGCAGTCGTATTCCTTATATTTCATATTCGCGGCCTTTTTCGCGAGCTGAATTGTCTTATACGCGGGCGCGAGGTTGTCCTTTTTGCAGGCGGCTTCTTATCTGTTTCGGGCAGATAGAACCACGCGGCGTACCTTGTTCCTTTTAAGTAAAAATCAAGATCTTCACGAGTGAATTTGTATTCCATAACGATATCTCCCTGAATAATTCCATTTTTACTTTTTCTTATCAATCAGCTCGAAGCTCAGATGGATTAAATCTTTAATCTCATTTTCGGGCACCGTGCCGTCGAGCAGGACGGATATCCACTTATCCTTGCTCATGTGATAAGCGGGCAGATAGCCTTTATTCAAACGCAGTGAGCCGATAAAAACCGGATCGCATTTGACATTGAGTATATCTGCTCTGCCGATGCCTTCAAGGCCGAGTTTCTGCCTTTCGACATCCATGACAACGGCAAACCACTTTTTATTCCTGCCGTTGCGGAAAACCGCATAATCCGGCCAGTTCATCCACAGATGCTCTTCAGGAACGCCGAATTCGGTTTTTATAAAATCAATAACACTCTGTCGGTTCATAACAGTATAATTTTATTCTCCGAGCCAGGCCGAGATTTCCTCATCGGAAGCTCCTGCGGCAAAGCGGGTGCCGTCTTTCCATACTGCATCGGGTGCGAGCGGATGCAGATTATCCGCGCTCGAGCCTACGGGGCTTGAAGCCGAGGTGCAGAAGGGCACAACCGTCTTACCGCTCATATCAACGCTCTCAATGAAGGTGTGTATTATTTTCGGAGCCTCGCCGTGCCAGATGGGATAGCCGAGATAAACCGTGTCATATCCCGCTAAATCGGGCAGTTCACCGGCGATTGCAGGTCTCGCGGACGGATCATGCTGTTCTCTGTAAGCCCTTGTGTCGCTGCTGTATTCGATATCCTCGGCAGAATAGGGATTCGCCGCTTTGATTTCATATATATCCGCATTTTTCTGCTCTGCTATAAACTCCGCAATCGGTTTGGTGTTACCCGTTTGCGAGAAATAAACAACGAGAGTTTTGGTTGCGGAAACGGTTTCGGGTTCACCCGCAGTTTCCGTTATTGTTTCGAACTGCGGCTGAGTTCCGGGCGCGGTTGTGTTATCCGGCTGTGAACCCGCTCCGCAGGAAGCGAGGGAAATAAGCAGAATCAATGCGACAATAAGCGAAACAGTTCTTTTCATCATAGTTTCTCCTCGGATTCGGTTTATAGAATAAACTTAACTGCAAGCCCTGCGAGCGCGCAGACTATAAGCGCAAGCAGTTCGCCGATAAAAAAGCCTTTGATATGAAAGTCGTAGTTGTGATATTCATCCGTCATATCTTCCGTGCCTTTAAAGACAAATCTTTTATCGTGGCAGAACCATATTATATCAAGCACTATAACATCAAAAAGATTTACTATCGTCCAGATGAAAAAGCCGATTCCGAAAGAACGGATAAAATCCGTATAGCCGTTTACAAATCTGAGTATCAGACTGATGACAATCACAAACACAATCAGCGCGGTTATCTTGACCGCAATCTTGTTGTTTTTCGTCGGAATCTTGTCCTTATACTCATCAAGCGACTTGACTCTCTCCTGTATCGCGGGCGGATAATTATAGAGAGTTTTAACAGGATCGCGCGACATAAAATAAACCATTATGAAGAATAAAAAGCAGAGGACTGCGCATTCAATTGCGATTATCATTATGAATTACCCCTCAGTTTGCACTCTATTGCTTTGCTGATATACTCCGCCGTTCCTTCTCCGTGTTTATTAATATTGTTTCTGAAGCGCTCATCGGCAGAATACATCTGACCGAGTCCTGCGAGAATCTCATCAGAGCAGTTATAGAAATTTGCGGTAATACACGCCTGAAGTTTTGAAACAAGCCCCTGCGCCTCGGATGAATCCGGGGCGTTTTTATTCTGCATACACGCGGCAAATTCGCCGAAGATACTGTCAAGCCCTTCGATAATTTCCGCGGTTTTTTCTTTTGAATTGCCTGCTGTCTTTGCCGAAAACTCTTTGTAAGCTTCGGTATTTCCCCAGCGTTCGGCGGCTTCGGCTTTGTATTTTATATCAAAACTATCACTCATAAAAATCAGACCTTTTCAAAAATCAATAGTTTACTCTCCGCTCTCAACATTCACAAGGCAGTCGGCCCTCATGCCGTTCCACTCGAGGAATACTCTGGTTGAGCCCTCGCCGACGGGTTTTCCGTTCTGCATAATGCGGTATACCTCTCCGCTGTCAACCGACTGTTCTATTGTTTCGCGGGAAATTATCTGACCGTCTTCTTCAAAGTGGTCATCTCTTAATCCGAATTCTTCAAGCGCTCCGTAATTGAACGCTTCCTGATTATCAAGGATAAACTGTTCCCTGTCATCGGGAACTAATGGAACAAGCTTAACATCAAACATAATATCACCTCGATAAACAGTAATTTATCGTTTTATCCGTTACGGCTTCTCGGGATTTTCAAAGTAATCATTCTTGCTTTTTTATCACGACAGCGATCGCGGGGATTTCACAATCCGTCTTTTCAATATCGGATAACTCCGTAATCAGAGCGCCGGGAATCATCAATGCATTTCCGCCTGCAGTTACACGCGATGTAATATCCGATACGGAGCCTGTCAGCAGGCTCTGAGCAATAATCCTGCAGTTATCAAGCGGCTCCTCAAATTCAATCTCAAGAGAATCAAAAGTGCCGAAAATGCCGACAGGCGCATGCGGCGATTTTCCTTTTACCGACACTTGAGCCGGAACGGGCGCGTCAATTTTTCCGCTGAATGTGCGCGGCGTGGCGGCAACGCAGAGAGCCCCGTTATCGGGATGAACAGAGCAGAGAACATAAGGCTTTTCACCTGCTGCTTTAACCTGCGGCAGAGGCATATTCCTTGAAACGGCAGCCGGTGCCGTAAAGAAATACTCTCCCTCGGAGACGCTCGGCCAAAAGTTAGACGCCCTCTTCGGGCAATACCATACATCCCTGAGACGCTCATCCGAAATATGAACTTCGCCTCTGTTTGCGGCAAACGGCGGCGCAATCCGCTGCCAAAGCAGGGCACTTAAAGAATCCCCCACAGGCCTGGGCGGCAGAGGAAGATATTTGCGCCGCTTTTCAGCCTCGTGGCGCATAATGCCGACGGAGCATCCGAGCGCCGCGCCGATAAGGGCAGTATCTTCGATGTTGAGAACTGCGCATTTCCCCTCGATTTCTTTTGCCGCTTCAAGACTTACCGCGGCCCTGTGAACTGTGGAAGCATATTTCAGCTCGTGAACGACATCATAAGTGCGAAGGTAATCACACGCAGGCAATACACTGCGAAGGTAATTTTTATGCTCTTGCGTAAGTGTATGGCTGCTGTTTTCATTTTCAAACAACGGAACGCCTCTGAGGCCGTGCTCAACAAGAACTCCGGGAGCAAATCTGCGAAAGCATTCAGTCATCATATTGCAATAATCCGCGTCTCCCTGATGCTTTCCCCAGTCGGCTTTCAGATAAATTATTCCCGCTTCGTTGCACCATCTTGCGCGCTCTTCCCAGTATAAACGCTCTTCTTCCGGGGTGAGGGATACTTCTCTGCCGCAGACGAGCGAGGGAGTCTGTGTCGGCACCCATAATCCGAGCCCTTTGTAGCCGAGAGATTTCACTTTATCGGATAAGGATTTCAGGCGCTCTGCGGGTTTCAGATTTTTCAGCGACGGGAGTCTCGCCTCGTCCGCAATCAGAGATCCGAACAGCCGCCTGTCCGTTGCGCCGTAAGGCACATCCCAGCCGTCATCGATAACGGCAATCAGATCTCCTCTGCATCCGTCGAAGCTGTTCATGAGTCCGTTTTCACCGAAAAGAAAATCCTCACACATGGCATCGCGGCAAGGTATGGATTCTGCCTCGGGATTGCGCGAATACATTTCGTCACACTGGGAATCCCAGGTGCAGAAATAGTTTCCGGTCTTAGCGAAAAAATCAGGTATCAGATTCATTTTATATCACCACTCTGCTTATTTATCAAAAAATATTTTAACGGCGTGCAAATTATCGCCTCGCCAAACCGGAATTTGATGATTCAAAATTATGTGATTTTTCGTTTATTGTTTGTAATTTTCACCCTGACTTACAAACATTTCATAGTATTTACCTTTTGCTGCCATAAGTTCCTCATGCGTTCCGCTTTCAATAATCTTTCCGTTTTCAATATGATGAATCACATCAAAATTTCTTACGGTTGAAAGACGGTGAGCAATCATAATCGTCGTTGCGGTATTTGAAACATCAAGGAGATTGTTCATAAGACGAGCTTCTGCCAGAGGATCAAGCGCCGATGAGGGTTCGTCAAGAATCAATAATCCGAATGAACCCGTGAACAGTCTCGCAATCATCAGCTTTTGCGCTTCTCCGCCCGAAAGAGCTATACCGTCCTCGGTGAATTCACGGGAAATCATGGTGTCAAGATTTCCGTCCGCTTTTTTGAGAATATCTCCCAAATCAAGCTTTTCGATTATTTCAAGCAGTTTTTCATCTGACACATTATGATATGCTGTAAGATTATCCCGCAGGCTCATTGCAAGAATCCTGATATCCTGAAATACAACGCCCGTGTGAAGACGGAGCTGATGAATATCATACTCTTTTATATCTCTGCCGTTTATAAGCACAGAGCCGTTATTTACATCATAAAGCCTCAGTAACAGTTTGGTCAATGTAGTTTTGCCTGCACCGTTCTCACCGACAATCGCAATCCTCTGACCTGGGTTTATATGCAGATTAAGGTCTTTAATGGCAAAGGCTGTGTTTTCATATCCGAAAGAGACGTTTTTGAATTCAACCTCATAGTTTTCTTCAGGAGCAGGCAAAGCATTTTCTTTAACAGGCTCAATCTCCGAATCTGCTTCAAAAAACTCGGCAACCTTCTCACCGTTCGCGATGCACTGAAGCATCTGCATAATACTCCCTGCGGCGTCATTCAAACTGTCCGCCAGGGCTGTTGATGCAATAGTGAGAGAAGCATATAAACCTATCTGTGATTTATCCCCTGCGATGACAAAAAAGATAACATAAACAAGAATGCAGGCGGCTTGAACAGGTGAAATCGCGCCCTGTAAAAGATAAAACGGGGCAACTTTCTTTATATACCGCTTATATATCTTCTGAAAATTCGCCATTGCGGCATTGATTGTATGCAGAAGTTTCTGCCCCGCGCCGGAAGAACGCAGTTCCGCGGCGTTTTCTTTTGTTATCAGCATCCTGCTTATATAGTCAAGGGGTCGCCATGCATCGGTTAGGCTTACATTATAATCCGCAGTCGGTTTTATTGCCGGTATTCCGACAATCGCATTCAGAATTACAAAGAAAACGGTTATTCCGAGCAGAACCGGTCCCACCGTAACTATAATTGCAATCATGGCAATCATTGTTGCTATGCCGCGCAAGATATCAGGCAGGAACATCATGACATTCTGAGCGTGAATGGGATATGTTTCCTGCGCAAATGTAAACCTTACAAAGAAATCGGGGCTGTCGTAGTATTTATAATCAGTCTGCAGTGCCTTTTCATTGACATCGTTTTTGATTTTGTTGCTGATTTTTACAAGATTCATTTGAGTATACGCCATCTGAATTACTTTTTCCAAAGCCGCGACAATGACTATAAACAGAGAAAACAAAACTATTATAGTGATAACTTCTTTACGCGGGGAATCATTCATAACCGCATCTATCGCTTTTTGAGGCAGAAGAGCTGTCAGATATGCAGAAACAGGCTGAAGCAGAGTTGACATAAGAATAACCGTCAGCATATATCCTTTGCCGTATTTCCAGTAAGGCCTGAGAAGGAATAGTATATATTTGACTTTGGATTGTTTTTTATCTTTCATCTTTTCACCATTTATTATTGTATTATAACAAATTCCGATTTGCTGAGATAATTATAACCCGAAACAACGCGGTCGGTCAATAGAATAATATCGTTTCAAAAGTAATAATATACCCGGAGTATGGGCTCATCCCACGCTCCGGGTGTTATTTATTTATTATTCAGTTTTTGATAAACCGGAATTTGCCGGGTTCAAACTTACTGCCCAGGCAAAGAATTATACTGATATACCCTTACATAATCAACAATGAAATCTGTCGGCGCTTCGGAATCAAAGGTGAGAGCGTCGCCGACCCAGCCGTTGAGCGGGAACCCTTTCATTCCGTTTACATTGCAGTCTATTATCATATACTCCGGCACTTTTGAAGTCCCGCCGAAATCCGTGCGGCCGGTCTCGACGCCGTTGATATAAAAAATATACTCTTTATCGTTCCACTCAACGCCGTATGTATTGTATTCTTCATAAGGGTCGTTGTTCTCAATAAACGGAGTGCAGGCTGTTTTTTGCCTGTGCTCGGAGCCGTAAGCGTCATAGTGAATTGTGGAAGAAACA
>CAMUZD010000099.1 GCA_947165115.1 uncultured Clostridia bacterium | reverse complement strand
AAAGCGTGCGCGGAATCGGAGTGGCGGACATAACGAGAATATGAGGATTCTTGCCCTTGGCGCCGAGTTTGCCGCGCTGGGCGACTCCGAATCTGTGCTGTTCATCGGTAACCGCAAGGCCGAGATTACGAAATTCAACATCATCCTGAATAATCGCGTGAGTGCCGATTACAAGGTCAATGGTTCCTTCCTTGAGATCGGCTTTGATCTGCTTCTTTTCCTTCGCGGGAGTGGAACCGGTAAGAAGCGCAACATTGATTCTCGTATTATCAAAGAAAGCCAGAAATGTTTTATAGTGCTGAACGGCCAGCACTTCTGTCGGAGCCATTATCGCCGCCTGAAAACCGTTTTTGACTATATTGTAAATCAGCGCGGCGCTGACAGCGGTCTTGCCCGAGCCGACATCACCCTGCAGTAGCCTGTTCATCGGAAGGCCGGAGGACATGTCGGCAACGCAATCATTGATTGCTCTCTTCTGTGCGCCGGTGAGTTCAAACGGGAGAAGGCGCAGGAATTCATCGGTAAAATTCTCTGTAATCACCGTGCCCGTTGATTTTTTTGATTTTATCTTGAGCCTTGAGAGGCCGAGCTGAAGAATGAAAAGATTCTCAAACGACACTCTGCGCTTTGCTTCTGCCAGCAAATCCGGAGAAGTTGGGAAATGAATGTTCACGAGCGCATCGCGCAGATCCATCAGGCAGTAATCATTTCTGATTCGCTCAGGAAGATAATCCTCCATTTCGGGTATGGAATCAAATGCGGTTTTAAGAAGCTTCTCGATATAATTGGTATTAAGCAGAGCTGTCTGCGGATATACCGGTCTGAAGTTAATGCCGTCCGATACTTTAAAGAACTTCGGCGATGTCATTGATTTATAATGCTGACCGAATGACGTTATTTTGCCGTAAAAATAATACTCTTCACCGTTTACAAGCATATCGGAAATGTATTTGTTATTGAAAAATACAACACTCATCACCGATTCACCGTCTGTTATATCGACGGAATAGGTAGTCATCCCCTTGCGGATATAATGCTCGCGCGGGACAGAGCCGACAAAAGCCCTTATACAGACGTTTTCGTTGAGCGGAGCCGACCTTATCGACATCCCCCGGGAAAGATCGATATAGTTTCTCGGGAAATAAGTCAGAAGATCATAGATTGTGAAAATACCGGCCTTATTAAGAGCCTCTGCGCGTTTTGCGCCGACACCCTTGAGAGCGGTAATATTGTCCGACGGTTTAATCATTTCAGGCTCCAGGTTTCAATATCGTAGAATACATCGGCATCACAGCCTTTGAATTCGCCGCGCATTGATTTGGTATATGATGCGACTCCGTTGCGGTAACAGAGCGGCGCATAAATCATATCTTCGTTGCAGACATTTATGAAATCCATTATCTCGCAGTTGCCTGCAAGGAAATCGCTGTATTTGAGCACGGTAGCCGACTCTTCGTCTATGCCGTAAGAGGCCGAGCCTGTCAGCACAGGAGACAGATCCATATTGAAATTCAATCTGACCTCTCCGATATATATATCATATTCGCCCGATTTGACTGCCTGAACATAGGCATCCTTCATCAAAGCGCTGACACGCACATAGAAACCCGCTTTTTCAAGGCACTCCTCAATTACCTCGGCGGCATCAGTCTTGAATTCATTCTCGGCATTGCAAAGAATAGATATTTCCCTGGTGGCAGGCTCAATTCCCGCCGCCTTGATAAGCTCCTGCGCCCCGGCGATATTCACAGAGGAATCGACGGTGATTTCTTTTGTTGCATACCAATCGGGATTAAAGAGAGTGAGCGCAGGTCTCGCATGGGAGCGGAAACCGGAAGCAGCAACAAGCTCTCTGTCAATACACATACTGACCGCTCTTCTCATTTCTGGCATCCAGAACCATTCATCAGCAAGGTTGAATCCGAGATAAACAAAATTATTGATGCCGATATCGACATTGTTTGCATTCATTCTCGCATAAGTGCCGCTCGAGATGTCGTAATATGAGAAAGCGGTGTAGCCGATAACCAAACTCCCCTCAAAAGAATCGCTCTCATGAATCGGCTCAAGATTGACAGTTCTGAAAATCGGATCAAAATCTGTTCTGTATGAATTTACAACAAGATAGATATTCTCACCGTCGCGCTGATAGGAATATCTGCCGCAGCCGAGAGGAAACCCTTCTTCCGAATTTCTGACTATCGGGAAATCGAGGCAGCTCAGCGCATAGGGATCGGGAGATTCAAGATCAAACACAACGGAATTGTCGGAACCGATATGAGCCTCGGAGATATTCCTGAGACGGGTTTCATAAGCTGAGGATTCCTTTGCCTGATAAAATGATGAGATAACATCATTTACCGAAATATCGGAGCCGTCGCTGAATTTGAATTCATTGAGAGTGACACTGACAAGCGTTGAACCTACAACCGCAGATTTTGCGACCACGGGGATCGGTTCATAGGCGCCGTCAAGCTTATAAAGCCCGTCAAAAACGAGCTTGGTAATCTGAAAATTGATTGAGGTCTCGGCTGTCATGGGATTGAGAGAATCGTTTTTTGAATATGCAAGTTTAAGAGTGTTCTGCTCCGCGGCGGTTTTCGGTTCTTTTTTCTTTTTGCCGGGAGTTGTGTCTCCGCCGCCGCAGGCCGTAAGCGATAGCACAAGCATAATAACAGCCGTTAAAATACTGATTGTTTTCTTCATAAATATATCCTTAATTGCAAAAGCATCTCAAAAAGAAACACTTTCACAGCATAGTTATTTAGAATATTATATAATAAAAACAAAGATTTGTAAACAACAAATTTATTTTGATATTGTATTTACTCGGGATTCATTGTATAATGATGAAAATGAATATACCCGAAGGGATGAAGAATATGAAACTTGGCATAGTAGGTCTGCCGAATGTCGGCAAAAGCACATTATTCAACGCCATCACAAATGCGGGCGCCCAGAGCGCAAACTACGCTTTCTGCACCATTGAGCCGAATGTGGGTGTTGTCGCAGTCCCCGATGAGAGGCTCGACAAACTCGCGGAGATATATAATCCAGTTAAAATTACGCCCGCTTTTATTGAATTTGTCGACATAGCCGGTCTTGTCCGTGGTGCCTCAAAAGGCGAAGGACTCGGCAATAAATTCCTTTCTCATATCAGAGAGACAGATGCGATCATTCACGTTGTAAGATGCTTTGAAAATGATGATATTGTTCACGTTGACGCGACTATCGACCCCGCCAGAGATATTGAAACAATCAATCTGGAGCTGATATTCTCGGATATTGAGATGGTTGAACGCAGGATTGACAGAGTATCAAAAGCTTTAAAAGGTGATAAATCGCTTGCAGGTGAACTTGAATTTCTCAAGAAACTCAAGGATTCTCTCGAGAGCAATATCCCGGCAAGAAATATTGAATGCAACGAAAACGAAAAAGCTTGGCTTGCCGAAATCGCGTTGCTTACATCAAAGCCCGTTATCTATGCCTGCAATATGAGCGAGGATGATTTCGCATCGGGCATTGACAATAATCCGCATTATAAAGCAGTCTGTGAAATCGCTTCTGCAGAAGGCAGCGAAGTGCTCCCGATCTGCGCGGAGCTTGAAGCCGAAATAGCTTCACTCTCCCCTGAAGAAAAGGAAATGTTCCTCTCCGAGCTCGGAGTTGAGAGCGGCGGTCTCGATCTGCTTGTAAAGAAGAGTTATTCTCTGCTCGGTCTGATTTCGTTCCTTACAGCAGGCCAACCCGAAGTCAGAGCATGGACAATCAAAAAAGGAACAAAAGCGCCCCAGGCTGCAGGCAAGATTCACACCGATTTTGAGCGCGGTTTCATACGCGCCGAGGTTATTGCCTATGATGAGCTGATAAAATACGGCTCGCTCGCCGCGGCAAAGGAAAAAGGCCTTGTCAGAAGCGAAGGCAAGGAATATGTAATGAACGACGGCGATGTGGTTCTCTTCAAGTTTAATGTGTAACGTCATAATAAAATAACATTGACACCCGCCGTTAAAACATTTATAATAAATCAGTAAGCAATATCAAAATATATTTTTCAGGAGGATTATTATGAAAAAGTTTATCTGCAAAATCTGCGGCTATGTTCACGAGGGTGACACCGCTCCCGAAGTCTGCCCGAAATGCGGTCAAAAAGACGCTTTTGCCGAGGTAAAAGCCAATCCCTACGCAGGCACCCAGACTGAGAAGAATCTTCAGGCGGCATTCGCCGGCGAATCCCAGGCAAGGAATAAATACACATATTTCGCATCTAAGGCAAAGAAAGAGGGCTATGAGCAGATAGCCGCTCTCTTCCTCAAGACTGCCGACAATGAAAAAGAGCATGCAAAGCTCTGGTTCAAGGAGCTCAACGGAATCGGCTCAACAGCCGAGAATCTTGAAGCAGCCGCCGACGGCGAAAATTTCGAATGGACCGATATGTATGAAGATTTCGCAAAGACAGCCGAAGCTGAAGGCTTCCCCGAGCTCGCCGCGAAATTCCGCGGAGTCGCAACTATCGAGAAACAGCACGAAGTGCGTTACAGAGCACTTCTCAAGAACGTTGAAACCAAGCAGGTTTTTGAGAAGAGCGAAGTTAAAATCTGGGAATGCCGTAACTGCGGCCATATCGTTATCGGCACCAACGCGCCCGATATCTGCCCCGTCTGCGCTCATCCTCAGAGCTTCTTTGAAGTAAATGCCGAGAATTATTGATAACGGAGAAAAACAATGAAATTCTATAAATGCGCAAAATGCGGTAATTTCGTTACTTTCCTAACAGATAAAACTCCCTGCACCCCCTTCTGCTGCGGCGAAGAAATGGCTGAGCTTACTCCGAACACCACCGACGGCGCTCTTGAAAAGCACGTTCCGGTTATCGCCGTTGAGGGCAATACCGTGACCGTAACGGTCGGCTCGGTTGAGCATCCGATGATTGACGCCCATTATATTCAGTTCATTATTCTTGAAACGAATCAGGGCTATCAGAAGAAGGATCTCAAACCCGGCGAAGCCCCCACCGCAAAGTTTGCTCTCGCCGACGGAGAAACCGCTGTCGCGGCTTATGAATACTGCAACCTTCACGGTCTCTGGAAAGCCGAAGCATAAATAAAAGCTTAACCCCCGCCTTATTCAGGCGGGGGTTAATTCTTTTTTCTATAGATTATTTGAATTTATCGAAAAAGCTTTTTTTGGCGCCCTGGGCGTCTTCGAGTTCGAGGCCGAGCTCGGGGGCGAGGTCGCGGAGTTTTCTCTTCTGGTCTTCGCTGAGGGATTTGGGAGTATCAACAACTACGGTCACGACCATATCTCCCCTGCTCTTGCTGTTAACGACCTGAATTCCCTTGCCTCTGAGGCTGAACTGCGTGCCGGACTGGGTGCCTGCGGGAATATCGAAGAAAACATCGCCGTCGAGAGTCGGGATTCTCAGCTTGCCGCCGATTGATGCCTGAATGAAATTGATATGTTTATCAAAGAGAAGAGTATATCCTTCGCGGGTGAAATAGGGATGAGGCCTGACGACCACTATAACCTCAAGATCGCCCTGCGGTCCGCCGTTTACGCCCGCGTTCCCTGCGCCGTAAACAACGAAAGACTGCCTGTCATCTATTCCTGCGGGAACATTGATTTCAATGGATTCCTTCTGTGAAATTCTGCCCTTGCCTCTGCATTTCGGACAGGGTGTTTCTATTATCTTGCCCGCGCCTGAACATTTTGAGCAGGGCTTCTGAGTCTGAATGGTGCCGAATGGTGTTCTCTGCTGAACAGTTACGTATCCCCGACCCTGGCAATCAGGGCATTTCTTGGGACTTGTACCGCTCGCGCATCCGCTGCCGTGGCAGTCGGGGCAGGTATGAATCTTATTAACATCTACCTTTCGTTTGCAACCCTTGGCGGCATCTTCAAATGAAATAGTCAGACGTGTGCGTAAATCCTCACCTCTTCGCGGAGCGTTGGGATCACTCCTGCGGCTGCCGCCGCCGAAACCGCCGAATCCTCCGCCGAAGAATGAGCCGAATATATCGCCTAAATCGACATCGAATCCTCCGCCGCCGAACGGGCTGCCACCCGCTCCGAAGTTGGGATCGACTCCCGCGTGGCCGAACTGATCGTATTTGGCTCTCTTTTCCTTATCGGAAAGCACCTCATACGCCTCGTTGACCTCCTTGAACTTTGCTTCGGCAGCCTTGTCATCGGGGTGAAGGTCGGGGTGATACTGCTTTGCCTTCTGTCTGTATGCTTTTTTAATTTCTTCGTCACTTGCGCCCTTGCCGACTCCGAGGACTTCGTAATAATCTCTTTTATCTGCCAAAACAATTACTCCTCTTTATTCCGCCCTCCCGCTTCCGGGAAGGCGGATTACTGATTACTGGTTATCGGCTTCGGTGAAATCGGTGTAATTTGCTCCCGGATCACCGGCGGGACCCTGAGCATTGGGATCGCCCTGAGCGGCGCCTGCGGCCTTATAGAGCTTTTCGCTGATTTCATAGAACTTCTGAGTGAGTT
>CAMUZD010000098.1 GCA_947165115.1 uncultured Clostridia bacterium | reverse complement strand
CAAACTTTTCCTTATCATTAAATCCGATTCCTAATCTTTCTCGATAATCAATATAATTCAATTATTGCGCCTCCAATGAACCTTTAATCAAAATCGGGCAAATATCTTTAATATTTTGTTTTAACTTTTCGTTTATTTCGTTTCTAATCTGATAAGATTCAAAAATACTAACTATGCTCTCTTGAAGTTGAGAGCTTGGCAAAGGTATAGCAATTTCACATAAATCTTCAAAAGAAAATATATCCCTTGTCGTTCCGAAAGAAATAAACCCTGCATATCTTTGAGTTTCAGCACGATTCATCCAAAGCAGCAAATACTTAGGAACTAATCTGTTTTTATCAATTACTTCAAATACTTGGTATGAATTCGAAACCACGCAGTCTGGACCTTCTCTGTAGGCAAAAGGAAGTTTTGTATTATGAGATTTCATAACTTTATTAAAAGCAAACTGTCCAGTTCGGACTATGCTTCCGTTTTCTACATCTTCAGCAACACGCTTAGGATCAGTGAATACATGATCAACAGTAACGCCTTGAAATAGTGATATAGAATTGTCCTCGTTTTTTTCATTACAAGATCTAATATACGGTCCTATCTTCTCAGATGGCATTTTACGGCGCAAATCTTCAATATATCCGTCGCAGACAAGTTTCAGATCTTCCAGTCCGCGCTCATAACTCTGCTGATTTGCGACCATAGCGTTATAAATATCAACATATTTCTGCTGAGTGGGAATATCAGGCAGTTCAATATCAATATCGCACATATCTTCCCAGGAAAAAGTCTCACGCGCAGAACCCCAGGAATTGAATCTGGCATATCTGTCAAATTCCGGGCGATTAAAATACATAAAGAGATAGTCGGATATTATAAGATCAGGGCGAGAAACAGCAAACACAGTATATATAGAGGAAATAATGCACTCTTTTTCTGTGTTAAAAGCAAGCGCAATTTTATCTCCTCGTCTTGATGTGTCTGCTACATAGGCAAATTCACTTATGTTTACTACTTTATAAGAGGATAGGCTTACCCCATCCATATTAGCCTTTGTTTCAATAAACTGTTTTCCCGTTGAGATACCACGAACATCATCAACGGTATATTTCCCATCAGTATTTCTAACGTCACATTGCTCAATTAGATTTCCAATTTTATATTTATTCAATGCCATAGCCAATCCCCTCAAAAGCGTCAGCCAGCATTTTCTGAGAAGCTTTTTCCTGTGCCATTATATCTTTCATTTCCTGCTGTATTCTCGCCATTTCTGCAGGAAAGTCAATATCGAGGTCGTGATCTATGAATTCAATATATTTGCTGGGCACAAGAGTCCAGTTGTTTCGCTCTATTTCATCTTTCCCGACACTGCGATAAAGTTCCGCTACCTCATATTTTGAACCATCTGTGCCTTCACTTTGCCAGGTATGATATATCTCTGCAGCGCGCTCAATCTGTTCGGAATCCAGACGGACTTTCTTTTTATTCTCACCCTTGACCGGGTTTTCGGTCCAGGTGCGTAAATCCATAAACAGTATTTCATGCTCACGGTTACGCAGTTTTCTGCCGTGATAATCTCCGCCCTTTTTATTCTGATTGAGAATCCAGAGCGTAACACTGATATCGGTTGTAATAAAAAGTTCACGCGGAAGAATAATAATCGCTTCCACTTTGTCGTTTTCAATAAGCTTTTGTCTGATATTAAGCGTGTCGCTGTCACCCAGAGCGCCGTTTGCAAGCAGGAATCCCGCTACGCCGTCAAGCGGCTTCAGGTGAGAGAGCATATGAAGAATCCAGGCATAGTTTGCGTTGCTCTCAGGCGGAACGGCATAGTCAGCCCAGCGTGCGTCACTCTGAAGATTCTCATCATACCAGCCCTTAAGATTGAAAGGCGGATTCGCCATAATGTAATTGAAATAAAGACCCTTATGCAGATCGTGCGTAAAGGTTGAATCGCTCTCGTCTCCGAGATTATGGCTGATACCTCTCAGGGCGAGATTCATTTTTGCAAGCCTGTAAGTAGCCGGCTCTTTTTCCTGACCGTAAATATTAATGCAGCTGATATCGCCGCGCTTCGCTTTTACAAGTTCCGCGCTCTGAATAAACATACCGCCTGAGCCGCAGCAGGGATCATAAAGAGTGCCGTCAAATGGTTCAATCAAAGTTGCAATCAGCTGAACAACATCGTGGGGAGTGTAGTATTCACCCTCTTCTTTGGTAGCGTTGACTGCAAACTCTTTAAGGAAATATTCATATACTCTGCCGATAAGGTCTTTTTCTTCACCGAATGCCTTATGGCTGATTTTATTTACTTCGTCAACAATCTTTTTGATATCGTTTGGAGCAAGGTTTCTGGTAGTGAATGTGCCCTCAACAAAACAGCCTTTAAGCGCTTTGCTCGAAGCGGCAATGCTGTGCAAAGCGGTATCAAGCGCCACATTAAGCTGCGGCGCAGGAGTATTGATTATTGTTGACCAGCGGGCCTCTGGAGGCAGGTTATATGTGCCGTCGGTAAAAGTTGCGTCATCAAAGAACGCTTTGAAGATTTCCTCATCATCGGGGTCCAGCCCCCGAGCAATCAGGTCAGCGCGGAGCTTTTCAAGACCATCTTCAAATTTCTCACCGATAAAGCGCAGAAACACAAGTGTGAGCATCATATCGCGCTTCTCAAAGAAAGAACCTGAATTCTTCGCCGCGCGCAGAATATCACGGCACTTGAACAGTATTGAATCAATATTTATTTTTTCTTCAGTTTTCTTTTTAGCCATATATTTTCTCCATTACTCATTATTTGCATAATAAAATCCATTGCTTAACACATTCTTTGAACTCACATAGGCGATTATCTTCATCCAATTATAGCACCTCTCAAGTAATTGGCAATACTCCTCCATAATATATTTATTATATCTCACGCGCGCAAAATTTTCAATAATAAAATATGCCTTTCCAACCTCCTTTCCCAATTAAGTTTAACACGGTCACTATCCAAAAATCCGGACTTAATAAATAGCTGCATTGGATCTTGGCGGGTAGCTGTTTTTATTGCGTAATATTGAGATTCTTCATTTCGAATTATAACCATATTGCCTTTTTCATAACTTGTCAATAACAATACCAATATCAATAGATATAAGTTAAGCCCGCATCTTACGATACGGGCTATTGTAATTAGTGAAAATCAAGGCTTTCAGAAATCAACCGTTATCTTTTTCCACGAGAACATATTGAACAGGAAGTTGCTGAAGAATGAAATCAGTTTAGCAAAGAATCCGGTGTCAACCTTTACCGTAAGTGCTGCAGAGTCTAGAACTTTAGTTCCGTCTTTTACTTCAACCTTAACACTCTTTGTGGATGTTACCTGTCCAATATCAGCAGAATAGCTGTTGCCGTTTACAGTTGCTTCTTTGTCGTTAATATAAACCTTAGCACCTGATGGAACATTCATAAGCGTTATATTGACGGTAACCACTGTGTTATAAGCAGCAGTCTGTTCCTTAAAGTTTGTGGGCAGTTTGTATTCCACAGGCGGCTCGGGAGTTTCGTCCTTGGTATAAATCGCCTGAACTGTAATGTCGCTTGCGGCAAGAGTATATGCGCTCCACTTACCGGTGTAACCGTCTTTTGCGGGAACAACTGGCGCAGTAATTGAAGTGCTTTCAACGGTGAAGGGAACTTTCTCTCCTACCTGTTTGCCGTCAGCCATAAATGTAGCATAGTAGGTTATCGGCGTGTATTTCGCCTGTATCTCGAGTTCGCTACCATTTATTGTGTAATCCCATTCGCCTGTGTATCCGGTCTTTTCGGGAACTTCGGGCAGACCTGTAAGTTCCGTATCTCCGTAGGTAAATTCAACTTCGCCTATCTTGTCGCCGTCAACGATAATTTCTTTAGTGTATTTCATCGGATTTCCGCAGCTGTCACACATACCGTCGCCATTACCATCTGTGTGGTTTCCTGTGATGGAGCATGAATATGAAGCTACAAATTCATATGTGCTGAAATGGTTGGTGAAGAATGAGAGTATGCCATAACTGTAATCGGATTCACACTCTGTTCTGTTTCCGTCGCCGTCAACACGATAAACGTCCACATCTTCGGCACCGTCGAAATAATCGCTCACGGGAACTACTATGTTCACATTGCCGTCCGGCTGAGTGTTGTTGCCGTTTGCATTGACATAATTGAGTTCGGTTGTGATTGAATTGTAAGCACTGCTTCCGCTTTCGTTTGTGCCGGTAACTGTGTATTCAAGTGTACGCTCGCAGTGCTCGCCGCATACTTCGCACTCAAATTCTTCATAGCCTGTTTCCGTATTAGCAGAACCTGTGACCGCTATCCACTTGTGTTCTCCCGGGCAGGCAACCGCCTCGGTGTAAGTATGACCACAAATTGAACAAGTATACTTCGTTGAACCATCAGCAAGGCAGGTGACGGGAGTAATTATCTCGGCGTCATAGTTATGCTCGTGATCGCCGTAAACCGCTGTAAACTCAAGATTATCCGCAGGCATGGTTACGGGCACTTCGCCGTTCCATCTTCTGAATGTGTTGCCTGCGTTATCGGGAGCAGGAGCCGGCTCGTCGATTATGTCGCCGGGTGTTACGGTGAGCCTCTGTGTGCCTTCGTCCGTGTTCCAGATAAGCACATAATCCTGTTTGCTTACATAAGTCGCGTTGTATTCGGTAACGCCTTCCGCAATTTCTCTGCCCGAGTCAAGATTCCAACCTGTGAATTCATAATCGCCGATGAAAATGGTTTCTGGAATATTGGCTGAATCTGCGTTGAGCAGAGCGTAAACCTCGCCGTTAATCTTGAATACCGAGAGAGTTCTGTCGGCGGGAATTGTTATTGACGGAGCACAGAAAACACATTCATAGTTTTCAGCATCACCTATGATAAGACCGGCGTCCTCGGTATTTGTGCTGTAGGTGCCCGCCTTGAGCGCATCTTCATCTGCAGATACTTTGAAACTGAGATTTACGCTGAACTTCGTACCGTCGTCAATGGGATGAAGATTCTTAATGATAACCGTTGTCGTTCCGTCATCGTTACGGGTTACGGTTATATCTGAATTTTTCAAGCCGTAGGTTTCAATTGCAGAGATTCTCAGGTCTCTCTCCTGCTTTTCAGTGAGGGTGAAGTATTTTGAGATTGTGTCAATAACCGTGAGATTGTCAAAATCGGTTGTTCTGGTGATATTCTCGGTTACTATCTCGGTAAATACTCCGCTGAGAGCATTGGTATTGTTAACGGGGATGTAGAATGAATCATTCTGCTTCGTATAGTTCCTTCCTATGTTTTCGGCATCGGCATAGTTGGATGATACATAGTTCATAAATGTATCAATGTTGCTGTTTGCCGCTTCGGAAGAGCTCATAACGCCCACACTGTAAACGGTCGCGCCGTATGTGTTCTTGAGCTGATTTGCCTGAAGTACTGCGGCATTGGCAACATCCTTGCTGAAGTCGCTCTTGTAGGTAGGCGCGCCGTCGGTCATAAAGACTACTATCCTCTGTCTGCCTTCGCCATCGGTGTTGGCGAAGATGCTGTTAGCCATTGACAGGCCATAGTCAGCGGCTGTGGCGCCTTTCGCGTCAATGTTGCTTATTGCCGTTGTAATTGCGGCGTTGAGATTGCCGCCGTTATTAACATTGACAAGAGCGTTTGCATAGTTCTGCACTGTCGCATTGTTATACTGAATGGGATTGCTGCCGGTTGTGAGAATTTCGGTGTTCTGATATGCGCTGTAGCCCTGTGCAGACTGGTTGCCCATACCGAAGCCGACTATCGCTATTCTGTGGTCAACACCGTTTAACTTTGCGTCGGCATAAACCGAATTAACAAAATCAGTTGATGCAGTCTTCAGCGCCTGCTGTTTTGTCTTACTGCCGCCGAGTTTATCTGCCATACTACCGCTCTGGTCAACAACAAGAATGATATCAAGCGGGACTTTTTCGCTGGTGGTTGAAACAACTGTCTTACCCTCGCTGGCGGCGAATAAGTTTATTGTTGCTTCGCCAGTAGCAGGGTTATATGTTGCAGTTTTTCCGGATTCTATTCCGCTAACAGTGTCAAGGTCAATGAGAGTATA
Organism: uncultured Clostridia bacterium; assembly: GCA_947165115.1. GTDB lineage: Bacteria > Bacillota > Clostridia > Oscillospirales > Acutalibacteraceae > CAG-177. The sequence goes on along the minus strand of CAMUZD010000098.1, from coordinate 429 downwards.
TTCGGCGTTTATCGTTATATCCGTATTGGCAAGAGTATATGCACTCCACTTGCCTTCATATCTGTCCTTGTGCGGCACGGCAGGCTCTTCAATGCTTGTTGCGCCTTTCAGGAATTCAACCGTGGCAACGGCTTTGCCGTCGGCGACAAAGGTTGCGAAATATGTAGTCCTCTCAAGCATTGGAATAAGCCTGTCTTCGGTATACCCGCACTTGGTACAGCGTCTCTGCTCAAGACCTTCTTCATTTTCCGAAGCATTTCTGACTACAGCCCAGCTGCCGAAAGAATGGCCTGTTGCGGGAGTTATATCAGATTTCTTTGCTCTGCCGCAGTTTGAACATATACTGATTGTGCAGCCGTCCTGAATGCAGGTTGTGTGAACCTCAAAAGGCTCATAGTTATGTTCGAGAGCGGATGTTTCATCTGAAAT